>NZ_JBEOWS010000054.1:0-36812 GCF_040296125.1 Streptomyces sp. NPDC002265
CACCGGATGATCCCGGACGCGGCCCAGTACAACGCCTTCAACCAGATCGTCACCCACGAGAGCGGCTGGAACCACACCGCCACCAACTCCTCGTCCGGCGCCTACGGCCTCGTGCAGGCCCTGCCCGGCTCGAAGATGGCCACCGCCGGTGCCGACTGGAAGACCAACCCCGCCACCCAGATCAAGTGGGGCCTGGACTACATGAACTCCCGCTACGGCAGCCCGGTGCAGGCCTGGGACTTCTGGCAGACCCACCACTGGTACTGATCCACCGATCAGCCAGTCACCCCGGCGCGCCTACCTGAGCGCGCCATCCGCGAAGGCGGCGGCCCCCGATCCCGGGGCCGCCGCCTTCGGGCGTTTCCCGGTCCGCCCGTGGTCCACTGAGGCGATGACCACGCCGTCCGAGACACCCGAGCACGACCCCGAGGCGCGCGGCCTGCGTCTGGTGGCCGTGCTGCTGACCCTGACCGTGGTGAGCGGCCTGATCGACGCCGTGAGCTATCTCGGTCTCGGCCATGTCTTCACCGCCAACATGACCGGCAACGTCGTCGTCCTGGGCTTCGCCGCCGCGGGGGCGCCCGGCTTCTCGGTGCCGCACACGGCGGCGTCGCTGCTGTCGTTCCTGGTCGGCGCGGTGGCGGGCGGGCGCGTCGCCCGGCGGCTCGGCGAGGGTTCGCGCCGCACCTGGGCCCGGCTGACCCTCGCCGCCGAGGCGGTCCTGCTGGGCGCGTCCGCCGCGGTCGCCTTCGCCGCGCCGGGTGCCACGGGGACGACGTACACGCTCATCGTGCTCACGGCCTTCGCGATGGGGCTGCGCAACGCGACCGTCCGCAAACTGGGCGTGCCGGACCTGACGACGACCGTCCTGACGATGACCCTGACCGGCCTGGCCTCCGACTCCCGGGCCGGGGGCGGCTCGGGCCGCCACTCGCCGCGCCGTACCGCGTCGGTGGTCGCGATGGCGGTGGGCGCGCTGCTCGGCGCGTGGCTGGTGCTGCACCACGGACTGGGCGTCCCGCTGGTGGTCGCGACGGTACTGACCGGGGTGCTGGCGCTGACGTCGTCCGGCCGCGAGTGACTCCGCCCGCACCCCGCTCCGGGTCGCTCAGCCCGCGCTGACCGGCAGCTCCTTCACCCCGTTGATCCAGGCGGAGCGCAGCCGGCGCGGGTCGCCGGCCAGCCGCAGGCCGGGCAGCGCGTCGGCGACGGCGTTGAAGATCAGGTCGATCTCCAGGACGGCCAGGGACTTGCCGAGGCAGAAGTGCGGCCCGCCGCCGCCGAACCCGAGGTGGGGGTTGGGGTCCCGGGTGATGTCGAAGACGTCGGGGTGGTCGAAGACCTCGGGGTCGTGGTTGGCGGAGGCGTAGAAGAGGCCGACCCGGTCGCCCTTCCTGATCGTCCTGCCGCCCAGTTCAGTGTCCTGGGTGGCCGTCCGCTGGAAGGAGTTGACCGGTGTGGCCCAGCGCACGATCTCCTCGGCCGCCGTCGCGGGCCGCTCCGCCTTGAACAGTTCCCACTGCTCGGGGTGGGTGAGGAAGGCGTGCATGCCGTGGGTGATGGCGTTGCGGGTGGTCTCGTTCCCGGCGACGGCCAGCATCAGCACGAAGAACCCGAACTCGTCGGAGCCGAGGTTGCCCTCGTCCTCCGCCGCCACCAGGGTGGTGACGATGTCCTTGGCGGGGCACTGCTTGCGGGCGGCTGCCATGTTCATCGCGTACGCGATGATCTCGGTGGCCGACTCCTGGCCGACCTCCTCGGTGATCGCGTACTCCGGGTCGTCGTAGGCGATCATCCGGTTGGACCAGTCGAAGATCTTGGCCCGGTCCTCCTGCGGGACGCCGATGAGTTCGGCGATGGCCTGGAGGGGCAGTTCGCAGGCGACCTCGGTGACGAAGTCGAAGGTCCCGGAGCGGGCGCGCGCGTTCGCCGCGATGGCCTGCGCGCGGGCGCGCAGGTTGGCCTCCAGCGCGCGGATGGCGCGCGGGGTGAAGACCCGCTGGAGGATCTGGCGGACCCGGGTGTGCTCGGGCGGGTCCATGTTGAGCAGGATCAGCCGCTGGGCGTCGATCGCGTCGCGCTCGATGTGGTCGTTGAAGCGGATGATCGCGGTGTTGAGGTACGAGGAGAAGATCTCCGGATGCGTGGAAACGTACTTGACGTCCGCATGCCGGGTGACCGCCCAGTAGCCCTCGTCCTGGAAACCTGCCAGGTTGGACGTCTGCGGGATCCAGCGGACCGGTTCGACCCGGCGCAGCTCGGCGAACTCCGGCAGGGGCACGCGGTGTTGCAGCACATCGGGGTCGGTGAAGTCGAACCCGTCGGGAAGCGCCGGACAGGGCATCGGCAACTCACTCCGTCCATCTGACGGTCCATCAGGAATAGAGCTGCCGCGAAGGTAGTAACGGGTTCTACAAGAGGCAAGGGGTACGGCGCCCCGAATCTGCCTGCAAGACCCTTGCGGGGGTGGACGCCTCGTCAGCAGACTGCACACAGAACTAGAACACGTATCAGTTCGGAGGAGAGGACCCGCACCCATGGCCGCCGAACCCGTGATCGTCGAAGCCGTACGCACCCCCATCGGCAAGCGCGGCGGCGCGCTCGCCAACCTGCACCCGGCCTATCTGCTGGGCGAGACGTACCGCGAACTCCTCGGCCGCACCGGCATCCCCGCCGACTGCGTCGAGCAGATCGTCGGCGGCACGGTGACCCACGCCGGCGAACAGTCCATGAACCCCGCGCGCACCGCCTGGCTGACCATGGGCCTGCCCTACGAGACCGCGGCGACGACGGTCGACTGCCAGTGCGGCTCCTCGCAGCAGGCGTCCCACATGACGGCGAACATGATCGCGGCGGGCGTGATCGACGTGGGCATCTCCTGCGGTGTCGAGTCGATGTCGCGGGTGCCGCTCGGCTCCGGCTCGAAGCACGGCCCGGGGAAACCGTTCCCCGACGAGTGGAACGTGGACCTGCCCAACCAGTTCGAGGCGGCCGAGCGCATCGCCCGCCACCGCGGCCTCACCCGGGAGAACGTCGACTCCCTCGGCCTGGTCTCCCAGGAGCGGGCCGCGATCGCCTGGTCCGAGGAGCGGTTCAAGCGGGAGACGTTCGCGGTGCAGGTCCCGACCACGGAGGACGAGCAGCGGGCGGGCCAGGGCATGTGGCGCCTGGTGGACAAGGACGAAGGCCTGCGCGACACGACCGTGGAGGGCCTCTCCGCCCTGAAGCCGATCATGCCGACGGCCGTGCACACGGCCGGCAACTCCTCCCAGATCTCCGACGGCGCGGCGGCGATCATGTGGGCGTCCAAGCGTATGGCGCGCGCCCTGAAGCTGAAGCCGAGGGCGCGGATCGTCGCCCAGGCCTTGGTCGGCGCCGACCCGCACTTCCACCTCGACGGCCCCATCGACGCCACGAAGGCCGTCCTGGGCAAGGCGGGCATGTCCCTGAAGGACATCGACCTCGTCGAGATCAACGAGGCCTTCGCCTCGGTGGTGTTGAGCTGGGCCCAGGTCTTCGAGCAGGACCTGACGAAGGTCAACGTCAACGGCGGCGCGATCGCCCTGGGCCACCCGGTCGGCGCGACCGGGGCCCGCCTGATCACCACCGCCCTGCACGAACTGGAGCGCGCGGACAAGGAGTTCGCCCTCGTCACGATGTGCGCGGGCGGCGGCCTGGCCACCGGGACGATCATCCAGCGGCTGTAGTCCAGTCAAGGAACGCCGCAAACGCCGAAGGCTTGAACCTGAGCACCGGTCCGGCGAGGTCCTTGGAGTCGCGAACGGCCACGGCGGCGCCCAGGAGTTCGGCGATCTCCACGCATTCGCCGCCCTGGTCGCTGCTGTAGCTGGACTTACGCCAATTGCTCTCCATAGCGTTCCTCCGTCACGCGCCGAATCAGCTCTGCCGAGTCCCTGAGGGAGAGGGCGGTGGCCCGCAGATGATCGTAACGGAGCGAACAGACCTTGACGGTGTCCGGGTTGGCGGTCGGGTGCGCGCTTCCGTAGCCCTCGGTGTAGACGATGGTCGGATCACTCTCGAACCGGAAGAGGGTGAACGAGCCTGTCAGCCCTGCGTGGGCACCGACCGAGAACGGCAGCACCTGAACGTTGATCCGAGGGTTGTTCTCGAACGCCAACAGGTGATCCAGTTGGGCGCGCATGATGTCCGGTCCACCGATCTCCTGACGCAGGGCGGCTTCACTGAGCACCACCCAGAAGACAGGCGGCTCACCCTTGTCGAAGATGCCCTGACGGGCCAACCGTACGGCGGTGCGGTCGTCGAGGTCGGCGTCGTCCAGCGCACCGAGCACGGCACGCGCGTACTCCGGCGCCTGCACCAGCCCATGAACCATGGTTGCCTGGAAGGCACAGATCTCCGTCGCCCGCACCTCCAACTCGGCCACCTGTTGAAACCAGGCCGGGAGTTGGCTGCGCATCACGAGGGCGACGAGGCGTGACAGCAGCCCGCCCGTGCCCAGTGCCGCGTCCACGCGCTCGCTGAACTCGGGGGTGGGCAGCTTCCTGGCGGTCTCGATCTGCCCGACCAGTGACCCCGTGTAGTTGACGATGTCGCCGAGCTGCCGCTGGGTGAGCCCGGCGGCCTCGCGATGTCGCCGCAGTTCGAAGCCGTAGTAGTCGAGCGGTGAGGCTCCCGGGTCGAGGACGTTGATGTGGGTCACGCGCGGCCCCCTCTGACGTAACTCGGTCCACCGCAGGACCTGTTGTATCCGTGCGGTAGCCCAGAGTAGTTGCCCGAGGTCAGGCTCGTACCGTGAACGGATTCATTCCCCCTGCCCTCGCGGGCCCGCGTCCGCCCCAGTACCGGATGCACCTCACCGTCGGTGCGCACTCGGCGCGGCACATCCGCCGGATCGCCCGCTCCTGTCTGGCCGAGTGGGGCCTGCCGCACCTGACCGACACCGTGGAACTGGCCCTGACGGAACTGGTCGCCAACGTCGTACGCCACGTACCGGACAGACGCTGCACGATCGCGCTGCTGCCACAGCCGGCGGGGGTACGGGTGGAGGTGACGGACGGCGCCGCCCGACTCCCCCTGCCGCAGGGCGACGTACGGCCGGATTCGGAAACCGGCCGCGGCCTCGCCCTGCTGGAAGCACTGGTGGACAAGTGGGGCGTGGACCAGACCCCGGAGGACGGCAAGACCGTGTGGTTCGAGTCCGGCACGGCAGGCGCCGGGCCGCGGCGTTAGTCTTTGCTGCTCCGTGCCGGGGTGACCGCCCCCGCCCGCCGCCCGAACGGTGAAGGACCAGCATTGACCTCCATACCCAGGCCCGGTCGCGACCGACTGCCCTCGTTGACCGGACTGCGCTTCTGGGCCGCTCTGCTGGTCGTGCTGTACCACCTGTCCCGTCAGGTCGGCACCGTGCCGGTGGTCAGCGAGGTCGCCTGGTACGGCCGCAGCGGGGTCACGTTCTTCTTCGTGCTGTCGGGATTCGTCCTGGCCTGGACGTACGACGGCGCGAACGTCCCCGCCCGGGTGTTCCTGTGGCGGCGCTTCGCGCGGATCTGGCCGCTGCTCGCCGTCAGCGTCGCGCTGTCGGTCGCCGTGTGGACGGTCATGGACCAGGCCGTGTCACTCAAGGCGGTGGCCGCGACGCTGCTGCTGGTGCACGCATGGGTGCCCGTACCGGTCATCTTCAAGGGCGGCAACCCGGCGGCCTGGTCGCTCAGCGACGAGGCCTGGTTCTATCTGGTCTTCCCCGCGCTGCTGGCGCTGCTCGCGGGGCGCCGCGCCCGGGTGTGGGCGTGGACGGCCGCCGCCGTCGTCTGTGCCGCGCTCGCGCTGTGGCCCGCGCTGTCCGGTCTGCCGCCCGTCACCCGCGCCTGGGCCCTGGACTATCTGCCGCTGACGCGTTCCCTCCAGTTCGTGCTGGGGGTGGTGGCCGGACTCGCGCTCAAGCGCGGCTGGCGGCCCCGGCTGCCGCTGCCGGTGGCCGTCGCCCTCGTCGTCGGCTGGCACCTGGCGCTGATCCCCTGGTCGGACGCGGTACCGGACTCCCTCTGGTACAGCCCCTACACCGCCTCGCAGTGGCTCTCGGCGCCGGTCTTCGCGGCCCTGATCTGCTCGGCGGCCCGTGCCGACCTGGAGGGGCGGCGCACCGGGCTGGGCGGGCCCTGGATGATCCGGCTCGGGCACTGGTCGTTCGCCTGGTACCTCCTGCACGAGATCGTGATCCGGTCCGCGGTGTTCCTGTGGGGCAAGCCCGCCCCCGGCCAGGCCACGCTCGTCTTCTGGGCCGGTGTCCTGACGGTCAGCCTCGGCGCCGCGGGGCTGGCGTACCAGTGGGTGGAGCACCCCGCCGAGCGCCGGCTGCGCAGCCTTCTCGGCCGGACCCCGAAAACCCAGGCCCAGGCCCACCCGTCCGAGCGGGTGCCGAGCTCGCGCTGACGGCGCCGGGGGCGACAAGGATCACAGCGGGCGGCCGGAAAACACCTCCCGAACGGGGCAGACGTACCTGCATACACGGCTTTTAGGTGCAGCATGCATCTGTTTGCGCACCGGGCGTAAGCGGATCAAAGGCTCGTATGGTCGCCTCCTGGCCCGCCCAGGGCCGTGTCCCTGTCCCCGTCGAAAGGTAGGCGAGCGAAGTTTTGTCGGCCGTCACCGTCGCAGTTCCCCAGGCTCCCAGGACCATCAGCAGGACCCGTGAGGTCACCACCACCGACCCCGCCCTCGTCCGGCGCGCGGTGAAGGCCGCCGCGCTGGGCAACGCGATGGAGTGGTTCGACTTCGGCGTCTACAGCTACATCGCCGTCACCCTGGGCAAGGTCTTCTTCCCCTCGGGCAACCCGACCGCGCAGTTGCTGTCCACGTTCGGCGCCTTCGCCGCGGCCTTCCTGGTCCGCCCGCTCGGCGGCATGGTCTTCGGCCCGCTCGGCGACCGCATCGGCCGGCAGAAGGTCCTCGCGCTCACCATGATCATGATGGCGGCGGGCACGTTCGCGATCGGCCTGATCCCGTCGTACGGCACGATCGGCGTCGGCGCTCCCCTGCTGCTCCTGCTGGCCCGCCTGGTGCAGGGCTTCTCGACCGGCGGCGAGTACGCGGGCGCGTCCACCTTCATCGCCGAGTACGCGCCGGACAAGCGGCGCGGCTTCCTCGGAAGCTGGCTGGAGTTCGGCACGCTGGCCGGGTACATCGGCGGCGCGGGTCTGGTGACCCTGATGACCGCGCTGCTGTCCTCCGCGGACCTGGTGTCCTGGGGCTGGCGGATCCCGTTCCTGATCGCGGGCCCGATGGGCATCATCGGCCTGTATCTGCGGATGCGCCTGGAGGAGACCCCGGCGTTCCGGGCGGAGCTGGCGAAGTCCGAGGCGAGCCGCCCGAAGGTGCCGCTGCGCGAGATGGTCGTGGGCCAGTGGCGGACGCTGCTGCTGTGCATGGGGCTCGTCCTGGTCTTCAACGTCTCCGACTACATGCTCCTGTCGTACATGCCGAGCTATCTGACCAGCGAGCTCGAGTACGACGAGACGCACGGCCTGCTGGTCGTGCTGGGTGTGATGGCGCTGATGATGATCGTGCAGCCCTTCGCCGGCGCGCTGACCGACCGGATCGGCCGCCGCCCGGTGATCGCGGCCGGCTGCGCGGGCTTCCTGCTCCTGTCCGTCCCGGCCGTGCTGCTGATCCGCCAGGGCAGCCTGCTCGCGGTCGGCCTCGGCATGGGCGCCCTCGGCCTGCTCCTGGTCTGCTTCACGGCCTCGATGCCGGCGGCCCTGCCCGCGCTGTTCCCGACGAGGGTCCGCTACGGCTCGCTGTCCATCGGCTTCAACGTGTCGGTGTCACTCTTCGGCGGCACCACCCCGCTGGTGGTGACCGCCCTGATCGGCGCGACCGGGAACATGATGATGCCCGCCTACTACCTGATGGCCGCGGCCGTCGTCGGCGGTGTCGCGGTCTGGTACATGGTGGAGTCGGCGGGCCGGCCGCTGCCCGGTTCGGCACCGGCGGTCGAGTCCGGGGCGGCAGCGGCGGGCGAGACCGGGTCGTAGGCGGCGGGCAGATCCGCGCCGTCGACGGCTGGCGGGTCCGCGTCGTAGGCGGCGGGCGAGTCCGCGTCGTAGGCGGCGGGCGAGTCCGCGTCGTAGGCGGCGGGCGAGTCTGCTGCGTGACGGGACGGACTGCGCGACCATGGGAGGGGGCACCCGAGGTGGCCCCTCCCCTCGGCGCGTCGGCGTCCCGCAGGCCCCGCCCCGGCCGGAGGCCGACGGCGGGCACGGTGACGGGGACTCGTCCGTGACCGCATCCGTCGGCCCACGTGGCCGGCATCTCCGACCGTAGCCATCTCCAGGCAGGGATACGAAAGGTAGAGCGCATGAGCGGGTCTCAGCTCTGGGACGACGTCGACTTCTACTTCTCCACCCATCTGGCGCCGGACGACGAGGCCCTCCAGGCGGCCGTGCGGGACAGCGAGGCCGCCGGGCTCCCGCACATCGCCGTCACCCCGCCCCAGGGCAAGCTGCTCCAGCTGCTGGCCCGGATCCAGGGGGCCCGCACCATCCTGGAGATCGGCACGCTCGGCGGCTACAGCACCATCTGGCTGGCCCGCGCGCTCCCGGCCGACGGCCGGCTGATCTCCCTGGAGTACAGCGCCCGGCACGCCGAGATCGCGTGCCGCAACATCGCCCGCGCGGGTCTGGAGCGGATCGTCGAGGTGCGCGTCGGCCCGGCCCTGGAGTCGCTGCCCAAGCTCGCCGACGAGAACCCGGCCCCGTTCGACATCGTCTTCATCGACGCCGACAAGGCCAACAACGCGAACTACGTGGAGTGGGCGATGCGGCTCACCCGCGCGGGCAGCCTGATCATCGTCGACAACGTCGTGCGCGGCGGCCGCGTGATCGACTCGGAGAGCAGCGAACCGGACATCGAGGGCACCCGGGCCGCCATCGAGCTGATGTCCGCCCACCCGCGGCTGAGCGCCACGGCGATCCAGACGGTGGGCAGCAAGGGGTACGACGGTTTCGCGCTGGCCAGGGTGCTGGAGCAGCCCGAGGAGCCCGAGTAGGGGCCTGTCGGACAGGCTGGGGCTCCGGGGCCGACGGCAGCCCCTGCCAGGGGCTACGCCTCGTGGTAGAAGCCCACGTTGACGCTGCGCGGGCCGGTGCGGTCCCGGATGATGATCTCGCCGGCCCCGCCCCGCGGCAGCTGCACGCTCCCGCCGTACGCGATCGTCTGGGCGTACTCCCCGACGGTCAGCAGCACCTCGGAGGAGGGGTCCGGCTGCGAGCCGCGCAGCCACGACACATGCCAGGTTCCCTCGGGGCCGCACAGGAACTCCAGGTGGACCCGCGAGACGAACAGCCAGTCGTCCGGCGTCGCGAGCCGGCAGACGGAAGCATCCCGGCCCACCCGCAGCACGGCGCCGGGTTCGCTCGGCGCGTCGGCCATGAGCATGCCGGCCGTGGCACCGACGTCCGCCCCGGAGACGGAGGCCATGGTGAGTTCGAGCACGTGCGCTCCTTCTGGAATGTCCTTGTACGGCGGCCTGGTTGGCGCACCGCCGCCGCATGATAAATCGCCCGGCGGTACCGCGTCCGGCACAATGGACTCATGACCGAGCGAAAGCCACCGGGGGTCCCGTTCGAGTCCTGGGTCGACAAGCAGATCCGTGATGCGCAGGCGCGCGGCGAGTTCGCCCACCTGGAAGGGGCGGGCCGGCCGCTGCCGGAGGTCACGGACACGACGTACGACGAACTGTGGTGGATCAAGAGGAAGATGGCCCGTGAGGGCCTCTCCGTGCTGCCACCCGCGCTCGCGCTGCGCAAAGAGGCCGAGGACGCCCTCGCGGCGGCCTACGCGGCGCCCTCCGAGCTGATCGTCCGCAGGATCCTCACGGACGTCAACGCGAAGATCCGCGAGATGATGTTCAAGCCGCCGCCCGGCCCCCCGCTGGGCAAGAAGCCGTACGACGTCGACGAGGTCGTACGGGAGTGGCGGGAGCGCCGGGCGGCGATCGACTCCGGTGGTACGGGCGGTACGGGTGGCACTACGGGCGGTACGGGGGCGGCCGGGGGCGCGCCCGCTACGGGCGGCGCGGGCGGCCCGGGGGTCCCGCGTGCGGCGGGCGCCTCGGACGACGCGGCGCGCGGGTCACACGCGTAGCAGACGCTCCGCCAGTTCGCGGTACTCCCGCAGGACCAGGCGGAGTTGCTCCGTGTCGTTCCCCCTCGCCGTGCCGGTCACGCCCCCTGCGGGCTGATCGGCGGCCTTGTCCGTGGCCGCGTCCGTGGCCTTGTCCGTGGACCGTCCCGTGGACTTCCCGGTCGCCTTGTCCGGGGACTGCCAGGACGTACGCAGCGTCCGGCGGTGCCTGGCCACGGCCTCGGTGAAGCGGGCGGCGATCTCCTCCAGCACCTGGTCGGCCTCCTCCACGGAGCCCCGGGGCTCGTCGACGAACGCGGCGACCGCCTGCCGGAGGCGGAGCGTGAGCTTGTCGGACTCGTCGTGAGCGAGGAGCGCGGCGGGACCGGCGCTGTCCGGGTGGCGCTCGGGGGCCTCGGCCGCCCTGGGAGCCTCGGTCGTGCCGGTCGTGCCGGTGGTACCGGTCGCCCTGGGGGCGGCAGGCGCCTCGGGTGGCCTGGGCGGGACAGGCGCCCCGGTCGCCCCGGTGGTCCCGGCCGTCCCGGCGGTCCTGCGTGTCTCGTTCGTCCTGCGCGTCTCGGATGCCTCGGGCGGCTCGGGCGTGCCGGACGGCTGCCGCGCGTCCGTGCCCGTGCCGTCGGTCACCGGTCGCCCGGATTCGGACATGTGGCTCAACTCCCCTTCGCTTGACGCCTGGTGAACGCCCACGGGGTGCCGTGGCCGTCGGATCGGGCCGGGGTGCGCCGGTCGTCCGGCGCCGTCCCGGAGCGGTGACCGCTGCCGGAGCGGTGGCCGTTGCCCCGGCCGGCCGGAGCCACCAGTTCGGCGAAGAGACCGCGGGCCTCGACCAGCGCCTCCCGCATCTCCTCGGTGCCCGCGCCGCCGCTCCCGGCCTTCGCCGGCACGACCACGACCCGGTGCACCCGGCGGTAGCCCTGCACATGGTCGGCATGGTGCACGGAGAGCGCCGCGAGCTGCTCCTCGTACTGCGCGCCGTCCGGGAAGCCGCGGGCGCTGGCCAGTTCCGCGATGAGCCGGTCCGCGTCGGCGACCGCCTCGCGCGGCGAGTCGACGAACCGTTCCTGGACGGCCGTCCAGCGAGCCTCGTACCGTTCGCGCTCGGCCGGCTCCAGCGGCCGCTCGCGCAGTCCGCCGTGCCGCTCGACGCGTTCGGTCAACTCCCGCTCGGCCCGCTGCACATCGCCGTCGTATCCGGCCACGGTCCGTTCGTACTCGGGCCCGAAGCGCCGCTTCAGACCGCCGCCGTGCGCGCCCCGGGCCCGCAGGGCCAGGACGGCCGTCACCGCGACGACGGCCACCACGATCAATATCAGAGCGATCATCACGCCTGTCGACATGGCTGCCTTCCGTGTCTCGGCCCAACGGGCCGGTTCCTGAACCGGGTTACCCGGAAGACCCCGCCCAAACGGCGGCCGCGCCGGACCGAGCCGGGAGCAACACGGCACGACGGCCGCCCGGTTCGCCGGTATTCGCTTGCGGTCCCGGCGGGGCCGCCGCCGAGAATGTCGGTCATGACCTGGACCGTCGCCCCCGAGGCCTTCGACTCGCCCGTGGCCGCCGCCCTCTGGCGGGCCTACTACACCGAGGTCAGCGACCGCTGGTACCTGCTGCACGAGGGCCGCCGCACCGACCCGGACGAGCTGGAGCGCGAGATCGCCGCGAACACCGGCGCCGAACTCGCCCCGCCGGACGGCCGGCTGCTGGTCGCCCGGTACGGGGGTGAGCCCGCCGGCAGCGCGGGCGTACGGCTGCTGGAGGCCACGACGGCCGAGCTGACCCGGGTGTTCCTGTATCCGGGGATGCGCGGCCGGGGCGGGGCCGCGCTGCTGGTGTCGGCGGCCGAGGACGCCGCCCGCGCCCTCGGGGCCACCCGGCTGGTGCTCGACACCCGCGGCGACCTGACCGAGGCACGCGCCCTGTACGCGCGGCTCGGCTACACCGAGACCGGGCCGTACAAGGAGGACCCGTACGCCGAGCACTGGTTCCGCAAGCAGCTCGCGTAGGCCCGGGCGGCCGGGGACGGGAGGGACGCCCGGGGAGCACCCGACTGCCGGGACGCCCGGGACGCCCGGGGGCGGGCCGGAAGGGGCCGGGGCTCAGCCGACGCCGGGGGACCCGGCGCGGACGCCGGGGGCCGCCCCGCTGTGCGGCTGCTCCTGGTCCGAGCCGCACAGTTCGTCGTTGAGCTCCTTGACCAGCTGGACCAGGTCGGTGGGCCGGTCGGGCCCCCACCAGTCGCCGAGCAGCTCGGCCAGCGACTCCTCGCGGGCCTTCGCCAGCCGGTCGGCGACCTCGCGCCCCTGCGCGGTCAGGCTGAGGTCGAGGCCCTCGCGTACGGCCAGACGGCGCTCCTCCGTCTGCCGGGCGGCTTCGATGACGACCGTCATCGGGATCGAGATGCGCTCGGCCAGCACTCCCGGCTCGACCGAGCCGTACTTCTTCATCCGCAGCAGCAGCCAGCTCGCGGCGGGCAGCAGGTCGTAGCCCGCCCGCTCGGTGATCTTCCGGTAGATCTCGTGCCGTCCCTCGCGCGTGCCGAGCGTGGACAGCGCCCGGCACACCTCGTCGTACGACGAACGCTCGACGGGGTTGGTGGCGAGGGTCTCCGAGAGGTCGGGCGCCGTGACCGAGCCGCGCAGCGGGTCCTCCTTCAGGAACCACGCCAGGACGAAGCCGAGGAGCGCGACGGGAGCCGCGTAGAGGAAGACGTCGGTGATGGAGGCGGCGAAGGCGTGCAGGGCGGCCGGGCGCAGGGGAGCCGGCAGGGCGGCGATGCCGCGCGGGTCGGCCTGCAGGGAGTCCGCCGAGAGACCGGGCGGAAGACGGGCGCCCCGGAAGGCGTCGGTCAGTTTGTCGGCCAGCCGGCCGGCGAAGACCGAGCCGAAGATGGCGACGCCGAAGGAGGCGCCGATGGAGCGGAAGAAGGTGGCGCCGGAGGTGGCGACGCCGAGATCCTCGTAGGGGACGGCGTTCTGCACGATGAGGACCAGGACCTGCATGACCAGGCCGAGTCCCAGGCCGAAGACGAAGAAGTAGACGCTCATCTCGGCGGTGGAGCTGTTCTCGTCCAGCTTGTGCAGCAGGAGCAGGCCGATGGTGGTGACGCCGGTGCCCGCGACCGGGAACACCTTCCAGCGGCCGGTGCGGCTGACGATCTGCCCGGAGAGCGTCGAGGACAGCAGCATGCCGACCACCATCGGCAACATGTAGAGGCCGGAGACGGTCGGGGAGATGCCGTGGACGACCTGGAGGAAGGTCGGCAGGTAGGTCATCGCGCCGAACATGGCGAAGCCGACGATGAAGCTGATGGCGGCGGCGAGCGTGAAGGTGCGGATGCCGAAGAGCTTGAGCGGCAGCACCGGCTCGGCCGCCCGCCGCTCGACCAGCACGAACGCCAGCGCCAGGACCACGCCCAGCGCCAGGAGGCCGATGATCTGCGGCGAGGCCCACGCCCAGGTCGTGCCGCCGAGCGAGGCGACCAGCACCAGGCAGGTGGCCACGGCGGCGATCAGGAAGGTGCCGAGGTAGTCGATGACGTGCGGGGTGGATTTGCGCGGGATGTGCAGGACGGTCGCGATCACCGCGAGCGCGACGACACCGACCGGCAGGTTGACGTAGAAGACCCAGCGCCAGCTCAGCTGCTCGGTGAACACCCCGCCCAGCAGCGGGCCGAGCACACTGGTCGCGCCGAACACCGCGCCGAACAGGCCCTGGTAGCGGCCGCGGTCCCGGGGCGGGACGATGTCGCCCACGATCGCCATCGACAGCACCATCAACCCGCCGCCACCCAGGCCCTGGAGCGCGCGGAAGCCGATCAGCTCCGCCATGTTCTGCGCCATGCCGCACAGCGCCGAGCCGACCAGGAAGATCACGATCGCGGACTGGAACAGCCTTTTGCGCCCGTACTGGTCGCCCAGTTTTCCCCACAGCGGGGTCGCCGCGGTCGAGGCCAGCAGATAAGCCGTGACCACCCAGGACAGGTGCTCCAGGCCGCCGAGGTCGCTGACGATGGTGGGCAGCGCCGTCGACACGATGGTCTGGTCGAGGGCGGCGAGGAACATGCCGAGCAGCAGGGCGCCGATCGAGACGAGGATGTTGCCGGACACGTGCTGTTGCGCCGCGTCCCCCGTCCTGGCGTGCGCGTCCACGGCCATGGAGACCTCCTGAGGCAATCGTGACCTCTCCATCGTGGTGGGTCTGACCGTTTATGGCCTGTTGAGCCCTGCCGGGCCCCTGTAATCCGGGGGGAGTCCGGTCAATGGCCGCGCGAAGGGTCTGCATAATCTCTGGTGTTCGCATGGGGAGGGAACGAACACGTGGACGAACGTGGGACCGAGGGCGCGGCCGGTCCGTACCGGGGTGGGCACGGAGGCGGGCGATGGTGCCCGTGGTGCGGCGAGCCGCGAGGGGCGGACAACGCCCCGTCGTGCCTGTGCGCACAGCAGACGGCCGAACACGTGGACGGACGTGCGACCGAGAGCGCGGCCGTCCCGCACCAAGGCGGGCACGGAGGCGGGCGATGGTGCCCGTGGTGCGGCGAGCCGCGAGGGGCGGACAACGCCCCGTCGTGCCTGTGCGCACAGCAGACGGCCGACGCGCTGCACGACACGCGCGCGGCGGAGGCGGCCGCGGTGGAGGGCTTCGACCCGCCGACCCGAATACGGCCCTACGTCGAGCTGGAGGACGACCCGGCCGGCCTCGCCCAGCACGCCGCGCACTCCACGCAGTCCGCCCACTCCACTCAGTCCGGGCACCCCGCGCAGCCCGCGCAACCGGAGTGGTCCGCGCAGCCGGAGTGGTCCGGGCAGCCCGCGCAGCCGGAGTGGTCCGGGCAGTCCGCGCAGCCGGAGTGGTCCGGGCAGCCCGCACAACCGGAGTGGTCCGGGCAGCCGGAGCAGACCGCGGCCGCACAGGACGCGGCACCGGCGGCAGGCGGCACGGCGGAGCCGGTGTACGGCTCGGTGCCGGGAACGGTGGACGGCTCGCTGCCGGGGGCGGTGAACGGTCCGGTGCCCGGGGCGATGGACGGCTCACTGCCAGGAGCGGTGGACGGCTCGGCGTCCGGCTCGTCGTCCGGGGCGGTGTCCGAAGCGGTGGACGGTCCGGCGCGGAAGTCCGCGGCCGTGCCGTCGGCCGACGCGGACGTCACCACGACCCCGCGCCGGGTCAAGGCGGCCCGGGGGCTGCCCACACCCCTCGCACCGTCGCCGGGTACGCCGGACGCCGACGACCTGAGCCTGTTCGAGGGGGCTCAGCGGGAGCCGCGGGCGGGCACGTCCGCGTTCGACGTGACGTACGACACCCGGTACGACACCCCCGCGCCGCGGGCCGGGCGCCGTCGCCGCGCGGTGCTGCTCGGGGCGGGAGCGGTCGTGGCGGTGGCGGCAGCGGCCGGTCTCACCGGCGGGCTGTTCTCCTCCGACACGCCCGCGCAGGAGGCCGCGGCCTCGGCCGACGTAGAAGTGGCCGCGCCGGACGCCTCGGCCGACGGGGCCGGCGCGGACTCCGCCGACGCGACCGCGGACTCCGCGAAGCCGTCGACGTCCGCTTCGCCGTCCGCGTCGTCGTCGCCGAGCGAGAGCGCCTCGGCGTCGCCGTCGGAGTCGGAGTCGAAGTCGGCGCCCAGCGCCTCCCCCTCGACGTCCCGCCCGGCCGAACCAACCGCGACCGCGACGAGGACCGGCACGCCCTCCTCCCCGGCGCCCGGGGGCGGCGGCCAGACTGCGGCCCCGGTCCTGCGCCTCGGCGACAGCGGCCCGGAGGTGGCCGAGCTCCAGCAGCGGCTGCAGCAGCTGCGTCTCTACAACGGCAGGATCGACGGCCGGTTCACCAACCGCGTCGACTACGCCCTGCGCACCTACCAGTGGGCGAGGGGTGTACGCAGCGACGCGCCGGGCGTGTACGGCGCGGAGACCAGGGAGAAGCTGGAGTCGGAGACGTCGTAGCCCTGACCGGGTCCCTGCGGGCGCGCACGACCGCGCCCGCGGAGGCGTGACCGCGTCAGCGGGCCCACGTCCGGCGGCGGCAGGACCGCGTCCGCAAAGGCAGGACCGCGTCCGGCGGGGGCTCGACCGCGCCCGCGGGAGGCAAGGCGCCGTCCGCCAGGCGTAGGGCGGCGTCCCCGAGGGCAGGACCGCGTCCGACGGGGGCACAACCGCGCCCGCGGGGAGGCATGGCGCCGTCCGCAAGGGGCAGACCGCGCCCGCGACGGGGATGGCGCCGTCCGCGAGGCGCAGGGCGGCGTCGGGCCGCTCGCTAGCCGATGTGCAGCCGTACCGTTCCGTCGTCCATCGGCTCCACGCGTACCTGCGTGAGGTCCTGTACGACCACGTCGGGCGCGTGCAGCCCGGCCCTCGGGCCGACGCCCACGACCTGCATCCCCGCGGCGCGTCCCGCGGTGATCCCGGCGCCGGAGTCCTCGAAGACCACGCAGTCGGCGGCGGCGATCCCGAGCTCGGCGGCACCCTTCAGGAAGCCTTCGGGGTCCGGCTTGCTCGCGCCGACGGACTCGGCGGTGATCCGGACGTCGGGCAGCGCCAGGCCGGCCGCCGCCATCCGTGCCGTGGACAGGGCGACATCCGCCGAGGTCACCAGTGCGTGCGGCACCCCGCTCAGGGCGGCGAGGAACTCCGGCGCGCCGGGCACCGGCACGACACCGTCCATGTCGGCCGTCTCCGCGGCGAGCATCCAGGCGTTCTCCGCGTGGTTCTGCTCCATGGGCCGGTCGGGCAGCAGCAGGGCCATCGACGCGTACCCCTGCCGCCCGTGGACGACCTTCATGACCTCGTCGCCGTCCAGCCCGTGCCGGTCGGCCCAGCCGCGCCAGACGCGGCTCACGACGGCGTCCGAGTTGACGAGGGTGCCGTCCATGTCCAGCAGGAAGGCGCGGGCGGTGAGAACGGTGGGCACGGCGGTGGCCGTCATGGGCAGACTCCAAGCGTGGGGAACAAGGCGGCCCCGCTCGCCGGTCAGGGAAAACGAGCGGGGACCACTTTGTTTCTCTACGGTACAAAACAAATCGGGCTTCGCGCCACCGGCCCGCACGACGTTCACCCGATGTTCAGCCGGGGCGGGCTCGGGCGACGGGGCTCAGCCCGCGATCGCCTCCCACAGGCTCCACAGCCCGAGCGCCACCATCAGCAGGGCCGCGACCTTGGTGATGAGCGCCAGCGGAACCCGCTTCATCAGCGCCTTTCCGCCCACGATGCCGAGTCCGGCGACCGCCCAGAGCGCGAGCACCGCGCCGAGGCCGACGGACAGCGGGTCGTCGTAACGGGCCGCGAGGTTCGCGGTCATGATCTGGGTGAGATCGCCGAACTCGGCGGCCAGGATCAGCATGAAGCCGGCTCCGGCGACCTTCCAGAACGACTGGTTCTCCGGCTTGCGGATCTCCTCATCGCCGTCGTCCTTCTTCATCAGCAGCACCGCGGCGCCACCGAGGAAGAGCACACCCGTCAGCGCGTGCACGATCTGCTGGGGCAGCAGCGTCAGCACACTGCCCGCCGCGACGGCGAGCACGACGTGCAGGGTGAACGCGGCGGCGACACCGGCGAAGACGTACGAGGCGCGGTAGCGGGTGCCTAGGACGAGGCCGGCGAGGGCGGTCTTGTCCGGCAGCTCGGCCAGGAAGACGACGCCGAAGACGAGTGCCGTCACGGTAAGGCTGATCAAGGTTCCTCAATCGGTCGGGGCTGCCCCGCCGAGAGTGCTGCGCTCTGCTTCACGACACCTCGGCACGGCAGCACACGGGACCCGCACCGACGGGTACGGGTGTGCACTGCTTGCCGAAGGTCTCGCTGGCCGGCCCCGTGAACGAGGCCTGCCTCCGGGCGCCGGCTCAGACGAGCTGAGCAGTATGTCGACGGTCCGGCGAAGAGCTACTCCCCTTCTGCTCCGCCCATCGTACGCGATGCCCCGGGCGGCCCCCAGGGACGAAAGTCCCTGCCGGCCCCTTGTTGTGTCATGTTCACGTCACTAACTTCTTACCGGGCGCACACCTCCACGCAACGCGGCGCCGCGAGCATTCAGTCGCTCGCACACCAACACCCCTGCCCCCCAAGGGAGTTCGCATGTCGAAGTTCTACGCGCGTCGACGGGTGAGCATACTCGCCACGCTCACCGGGCTCATAGCCTCCGCCGGACTTTTCAACTCCCCGACCGCCTCCGCCGCCCTCCCCACTCCGGTCAGCGCCGCCACGGCCCGCACCTACCTCGCCTCGCTCACCGTGGCGACCGAGAACCGTACCGGCTACTCCCGGGACCTGTTCCCGACCTGGATCACCATCAGCGGGACCTGCAACACCCGTGAGTACATCCTCAAGCGCGACGGCTCCAACGTCACCACCGACTCCGCCTGTGTCGCCACCGGCGGCAGCTGGTACTCCGTCTACGACGGCGCCACCTGGACCGCCGCCTCCGACGTCGACATCGACCACCTCGTCCCGCTGGCCGAGGCCTGGGACTCCGGCGCGAGCGCCTGGACCACGGCCCAGCGCCAGGCCTTCGCCAACGACGTGACGCGCCCGCAGCTGCTCGCCGTCACGGACAACGTCAACCAGTCCAAGGGCGACAAGGACCCGGCCGAGTGGATGCCCCCGCTCAGCTCGTACGCCTGCACCTACGCCCGTGCCTGGGTGCAGGTGAAGTACTACTACAACCTCAAGATCGACTCGGCCGAGAAGACCAAGCTGACCTCGGTGCTCAACGGCTGCTGAGCAGGCGTTCCCCGGCCCTCCTCCGGCGTCCCGTGCGGCTCGGGACGCCGGGGCGGGGCGCTCGCCGGCCCGCCGCCTGGCCGGTCAGCAGACGGCCGCCGGGAGGACGCCGTCGTCGCCGACGAGGGTGACCTTCGCGGTGCCGTCCCCGTCCTGCGCGAAGGCGGCCGTGCACACCAGCTGGCGCCGCGCGCCGTCCGACAGGGGCCGCACGTCCAGCGGGAGGCGGATGATCACGGTGCCGGGGGCCGTCTTCACCTCCGCCCCGGCCTCGGCGCCCGGCGGCAGGTCCGTGTGGAGTCCGGCCGAGCGCTCCTCGTCGGAGAGGCCGGTGAGCAGCAGGGCAAGGGTCTTCGGGAGCGACACCGGCACATCGGCACTCGAGAGGTCGGGCACGAAGGACCGGACAGCCGGTGTCAGCCGGCCGCCCGCGTCGAGGAAGAACAGCACCGCCCGGTGCTTGTACGCGGGATAGACCGGGACGGTGGCCGGCCCGCCCGCCTCGATGACGTCGCTCGCCTGCACTCCGCAGCCGGTGAGCAGGGCGGACGCCGCGGCACAGCCCGCGAGGACACGCCCCACGCGTGAGCGTGGGCGTGGGCCCGCGGCCCGGCCCGGGCCTGTGCGGCTCATGCCGTCCCCTCCCGGCCCGCCAGGGGAATCTCCACGGTGAAGACGGCACCGCCCCGCGGGCCGTTCGCGGCGCGGATCGTGCCGCCGTGCAGCCGTACGTTCTCCAGGGTGATGGCCAGGCCGAGGCCGCTGCCCGCCGAACGGCCGCGGGCCGCGTCCGCCTTGTAGAAGCGGTCGAAGATGTGCGGCAGCACGTCGGCGGGGATGCCGGGACCGGCGTCCGCGACCTCGGTGACGAGCCGGACGGGCGGCGGGCCCGCCCCGGGCTCCCCGGCGCCGTACGGCTCGGTGCGCAGCCGCACCACGACGGGCGTGCCGCCGTGCCGCAGCGCGTTGCCGACGAGGTTGGCGACGACGACGTCGAACCGCCGGGGGTCGATCCGGGCCCGGATGCCGTCGGGCAGTTCCGTGACGATCTCGCCGGGGTCGGTCCAGCGCCGGCTCGCCAGGGTCTTGCGGATGGTCTGGGCGATGTCGACCTCGTCGGTGTTCAGCTCGGCGGCCCGGGCGTCGAACCGGGAGATCTCCATCAGGTCCTCGACGAGGACCGCCAGTTTGCCTGTCTCGGCGCTGATCAGCCGGACGGCGGCGGCGGTGTCCGGAGCGAGCCGGGCCGCGTCCTCGTCGAGCACCTCGGTGACGGCCAGCATCCCGGCCAGCGGGGTGCGCAGTTCGTGGGAGACGTCGGAGGCGAAGCGGCGGGCGCGGGCCTCCGCAGCCCGCAGTTCGCCGACGGTCCGCTCCAGTTCGGCGGCGGTCTCGTTGAAGGTGCCCGCCAGATCGGCGAGTTCGTCGCCGCCCCGGACCTGGATCCGGGTGTCCAGGCGCCCGTCGCCCATCCGGCGGGCGGCCGTGCTCAGTTCGCGGACCGGGCGCAGCACGCTGCGCGCCGACAGCAGGGCCGGCAGGAGCGCCACCGCGAGACCGGGGACGGCGCCGTCGCGGGCCGCGGTGAGCATGGCCCGGACGTTGGTCTCCTCGTCGGACAGCGGCATCACGGCGTACAGGATCAGCCCGGTGGGACGCACGGTCCCGCCGACGCGGAAGACGGTCGGGACGGCCACGGTCAGCCAGGGGGTGCCGTGCTGGTCGACCCGCTGGAAGCTGCCGCGCGCATGGGCGTGCGCGGCCCGCCGCAGCTCGGGGGTGATCACGGTGGAGACCGGATCGTAGGCCGAGGAGATCCGCAGCGAGCCGTACTCTGCGAACACCACCCAGGGATGGGGGTTGCCCTGCCGGGCGAGCAGGCGCAGCCGCTCCTGGAACGCCTTGGGGTCGACGGGCAGCGGGGTGCCCAGTTCCTGGACCCGCTCGCGGAAGGAGGACACCGCGGTGTCCTGGGCCTGCTGGAGGATCGCGGTGCGGGCCTCGCGGTAGGTGAGGGCCGCGGTGGTCCCGGCGCTGACCGCGGCGACCAGCAGGAAGGCGAGCACCAGTCGGGTGCGCAGCCCGATGAGGATCCTGCGGCGTCTCACCACGGGTTCACCGGGACGGTGCCGCGCCGTCCCTCCTCGTCGGCGTGCGGGCCGGGGCCTGGCATCACGGCTCAGCTCCGCTCGGTGTGCGGGAGCGGTCCGAAGCGGTAGCCGAAGCCCCGCAGGGTCTGGATGTAGCGGGGCTCGCCCGGCACGTCCTCGATCTTGTTGCGCAGGCGTCGTACACACGCGTCGACCAGCCGGGCGTCGCCGTGGAAGCTGTGCTCCCAGACCTGTTCGAGCAGTTGCTGCCGGCTGAAGACCTGCTCGGGCGCGGCCGTCAGGTACAGCAGGAGCCTGAGCTCGGAGGGGGCGAGCGCCACGCGCTGCCCGGCCTTGGCGACGGTCAGTCCGGCGCGGTCGATGGTGAGGTCGCCGTGCGTCTCCACCGCGGAGCGTCCGCCCGGCTCGTCGATGCGGCGCAGCACGGCCCGGATGCGGGCCTCGATGACCTCCGTACGGGCGGGTTTGACGATGTAGTCGTCGGCTCCGGCCTCCAGCCCGACCACCACGTCGAAGTCGTCGCCGCGGGCGGTGAGCATGATGATCGGCAGCTGTCCGGCCTCGCGCACCCGGCGGCAGACCTGGACGCCGTTGATGCCGGGCAGCATGAGGTCCAGGAGCAGCAGGTCGGGCCGGAACGCGCCGATGGCCTCGAGTCCGGCCTCGCCGGTGGCGGCGCTGCGCACCTCGTGCCCGCGGCGGCGCAGGCCGAGTTCGATGCCTTCGCGGACGGAGGCGTCGTCTTCGATGAGCAGGACACGTGGCATGTGCAAAGTATTCCATTCGATCAAGTGGCTGAAGCGCAGATGACGGACGCGGAACGTCAAGCGGCGGTCGTGAGCGTTCATGCGGCCGTCCGGCGACGCCAAGTCGCGGGCAGCGCAACCCGGCCGGCAGACGGCGGCTGTGGCCGCTCCCCCGGGGTCAGCCGCGGCGGCGCGCCGGCCTGCGCACCGCCCGCATCGCCGCCTCCAGTTCGGTCAGGCGCAGCGGGCGGGCCAGCAGCGCGAAGACCGCCAGGACGGCCGCCGCACCGGCCGCCGCCGACACCGGCGGCCCGAGGAAGGCCGTACGCCCGGCCGCCGCGTGGCCCAGCAGGACGGCCGGGACCGCGGCCGTCAGCAGCCGGGCCAGCCCGGCCACGGCCGGGGAGCGCCACGGCGCGCGCCGGACGCCGGCCCCCGCCCTCAGCCTGCGGTCGAGGACGCGGGCGGTGACCATCCACCCCGCGAACAGCGCCGCCGAGTACGCTCCGGCCATCCCGGTGACCGCCCAGCGCACGGGCAGCAGCGCACACGCGGCCGCGGACAGGCCCGCGTTGAGCCCGGCGATCACCAGGTTGAGCAGGAAGGGCGTACGGGTGTCGGAGAGCGCGTAGAAGGCGCGGGAGAGGACGTACTGCCCGGAGAAGGCGATCAGTCCGGGCGCGAAGGCCGCCAGCGCCCCCGCCATGACCGCGATGTCGTCCGCGCCGGTCCTGCCGTACTGGAAGGCGACCGCCATGACCGGCCCGGCCGCGGCGAGGAGCACGCTCGCGGCGGGCACGACGGCGGCCGAGGTGCTGCGCAGGGCGTACGAGACGTCCCGGCGCACCCCTGCCGTGTCGCCGTCGGCCGCCTTGCGGCTCATACCCGGCATCAGCGCGGTGACCAGGGAGACGGTCACGATGCCGTGCGGGACGGCCCACAGCAGATACGCGTTGCCGTAGGCGCTGAATCCGGCGCCGCCGTCGATCCCCCGGGCCGCCGCTCGCTGCCCCGCCGAGGTCGCGAGCCGGGTCACCAGCCAGTAGGCGAGCTGGTTGGTGAGCACGAGCAGGACCAGCCAGCCGGCCGAGCGCAGCGGCCGGGACAGCCCGCTGCCCCGCCAGTCGAAGCGGGGCCGCCAGCGGAAGCGGGCCGCGCGCAGGGACGGCAGCAGGGCCAGCGCCTGGACGACGATCCCGGCCGTGGTGCCCCAGCCGAGCAGCGCGGTCTCGCCGGGGGTGAGCGGATGGCCGTCCACGACGGTGGCCAGGTACAGGCCGAAGACGGCGATGACGACCACGTTGTTGAGCACCGGCGTCCACATCATGGCGCCGAACCGGCCCCGGGCGTTCAGCACCTGCCCCAGCAGGGTGAACAGACCGAGGAAGAAGATCTGGGGCAGACAGGAGCGGGCGAAGGCCACCGTCGTCGCCGCCTGCGCGCCCGTGTAGTCGGTGTAGGCCGCCACCAGGGCGGGTGCGGCGAGCACCGCCCCGGCCGTGATCAGCACCAGCGCGGCCGTGCAGGCGGTGAGCAGACGGTCGGTGTAGGCGGCTCCGCCGTCCTCGTGCTCCTTGGCGGCCTTGACGAGTTCGGGGACGAAGACGGCGTTGAGCGCGCCGCCGAGGAGCAGCGTGTAGACGATGTTGGGGACGGTGTTGCCGACCGCGTAGCCGTCGGCGGCCAGTCCCGCGCCGAGCGCGGCGGCGACCACGGCGGAGCGTACGAAGCCGGTGGCGCGGGAGACGAGGGACCCGGCCGCCATGACCGCGCCGCTGCGCAGCACCGAGCCCGAACGGCGGGCCGGCCGCTCCCGGGTGTCCTTCGTGGCCTCCGTACCCTCCGTGCGCTCGGCGTCGTCCGCGCCCGACGGGCCCGTCGCGTCCGTCGGGCCGGTCCCGTCGGCGGGGCCGGGGCCGTCCGGGGCGGTCCGGGGCGGGGCGGCGCTCATCGCCGGGCCAGGTACAGCCGGAACGCGCGGTACAGCGTGTGGTTGGCAGGACCGTTCAAGGGTGTCTCCCATTCCCCCAGCGTCTCGGCGACCTGTCCCCCGGTACCGAGCTTCCATCGCAGCAACCCGTACGAGCGTTCGCCGGGGTCGAGCGTGGAGGGTATCCCGCGCATGTCGTAGACGTCCGCGCCACGGGCGTGGGCGTCGAGCATCATCTGCCACTGGAGCGCGTTGGAGGGGCGGACCTCGCGCCGGTGGTCGGCCGAGGCCCCGGTCTGGTACCAGACCCGCCGACCCACGGTGATCATGGTGTGGGCGGCCAGGATCTCGCCCTCGTGGCGGGCGAGGTAGAGCCTCATCCGGCCCGGCTCCTCGGCGTTGAGGGCCGCGTACTGACGCTCGTAGTACGCGAGCGAGCGCCCGAGACGGAAGCCGTCGCGTTCCTCCGTGACCCTCAGCAGCCGGTAGAAGTCCGGGAGTTCGGCAGCACCTCCCACCGTGACCTGCACGCCCGCCTTGCGCGCCCGGCGGATGTTGCGCCGCCACTCCTGGTTGAGCCCGGACCACAGGTCGTCGGCGGTGCGTCCGGCCAGCGGCACCCGGAAGACATAGCGGGGCTGGGCGTCCCCGTCGGCGTCCCCGTCGCCGCACCGCCGCCAGCCGCGGGCCCGCAGCCGCTCGGCGACGGCGGTGCCCAGCGGGTCGACCTCGCAGTCGAGCAGGTCGGACAGGCGCCGCCCGGGACCGGCCGCCGCCTTGAGCGCGGCGGCGCTCCACCGGCGGTGGGCGGGCGAGGGCCCGATGCGCACGGCGAACGCGCCCTGGGCGCGCAGATGGCCGAGCAGCGGGGAGAGCCAGCCGTCGAGGTCCGGGTCGGTCCAGTCGGCGACCGGCCCTTCGGGCAGATAGGCGAAGTGTCTTCGCGTGCCCGGGAACTGGCGGAGCAGCACCAGCGCCACCCCGCTCAGCCGGGCCGCGCCGGAGCCGGACCTCGGCCCCCAGCCGAGCAGCTGGGACCGCCAGCCGGCCTTCACCGTCGCCCAGGACGGGCACTGGAGAAAGCCCGGAGCCAGGGCGGCTCCGGTGCCGGACGCGAGAAAGGCGCGGTACGTCTCGGCGGAGACGGGACCCAGCCACGTCTGCCGCTGTCCGCGTCCTGCCGTCACGAGCAGCGCTGACACTGCGCCTCCTCGGGGGCCGTGGATGTCGGGTGGGAACCGGGCCGTTCGGCTCGGGACGCCAGGAAGATTCACAGCCGCCCGTGACCGTTGCGAGCGGCGTATGTGACGGGACGACGACCGTTCCCCGGCAACCGCCGTCACACGGCCCGCAAGCCGCCGTACAGCGCTTTCCGCGCCCTAGGGTCCAGTGCGTTCCCGGTGCGCTTCGACTCCCCACGGAGGTATTTCCGTTGAGCCAGATACGTCATGCGGTCCGCAGGGGCCGGACCCGGCACCCGGTCCGCAGCGGTCCGGTCCGCTCCCGCGCCGCCGTGGCCGCGGCGGTCGCCGCCCTGCTGACCGCGGCCCTGGCGGCCTGTTCGTCCGGCGGTACGACGGCCGCCGGCCCGGACGCGAAGGCCGGCGCGGGGAGCGCGCACGGCCGGACGGTCACCGTCACCGTGACGCCGGACGGCGCCCGGGCGAAGGCGGGCAGGCCCGTCGTGGTCACCGCCCACGGCGGCACCCTCACCTCGGTCACCGTCAGCGACACCCACGGCGGCACGCTCACCGGCACCCTGTCGGACGGCGGCCGGACCTGGACCTCGCAGCGCAACGCCGTGCCCGGCGCCTCCTACACCGTCAAGGCGGACACCCTGGCGCAGGACGGCACCACGGGGACCCGGCGGACCGCCTTCGGCACGGCCGCCCCCGGCCGGGTCAACAAGGTGGACTGGCGGCCCGGCGACACCACGACCGTCGGGGTGGCCCAGCCGATCTCACTGGTCTTCGACCACCCCGTCCGCGACAAGGCTGCGGTGGAGCGGCAGTTGAGGGTCACCACCTCGAACGGCACCGAGGGCTGCTGGGGCTGGATGAAGGACTGGTCGGGCAAGGACCGGATCGACTGGCGTCCCCGGGAGTACTGGCGTCCCGGCACCGAGGTGACCCTGGACGCCCGGCTGAACGGCACCGACTCCGGGCCGGACGGCGGCTGGTTCGTCCGCGACTACCGGTTCGGCTTCACCGTCGGCCCGCGGCAGGTGTTCAAGGTCGACCTCGACAGCAAGCAGCTCACCCTGGAACGCGACGGCCACGACGTGCGGACCTTCCCGGTGTCCGGCGGCACGCCCGGCCCCGAGACGGGCTCCTGGCGCGGCACCGAGGTGGTGCTGGCGAAGGAGGGCACGATCCGGATGAACTCCGAGACGGTGAACCTGGGCAACGCCTACGACCAGATGGTCGACTACGCGGTACGGCTGACCTGGTCGGGCACCTACGCGCACGCGGCTCCGTGGAACGCCGCCTACTTCGGCCGGGCCAACAGGAGCCACGGTTGCATCGGCATGAGCGACGCCGACGCCCGGTGGCTCTACGAACGCGTCCGGGTCGGGGACCCGTTCGAGGTCGAGGGCGCGCAGACGAAGGGCGTGGTGGCGCCGAACAACGGCCTCGGCGACTGGAACGTGGACTGGGAGCACTGGCGCACGCTGAGCGCCCTGCGCTGACCGCACGCAGAGACCCGGGCCACCCGCGCCGACCGCACCCGGGACCCGGGACCGGGGGTGTACACACCCTTTGCCGGTTACGGGCGATGCGTGCCGTGCGTGCCCTTCTACACGCCCTTATCGAAAATCCACCCGCCCCACCTGGAACTCCTGTCACACTTCCGGCGTACGCTGTATGGCTGTCATGGCTGCCCCTGCCGCTCCCCCGCGACATCGCGGCGCGGCAGGGCCACGGGGGAATAGCAGGGAGTTTGCGGTGCTGGAGGTTGTGGGGGCGCTGACGGGCAGTCCATGGATATACGCCATGGTGGCCGTATCGGTCCTCTTCGATGTGTTCGTGCCGGTACTGCCGAGCGGCGTCCTGGTGATCACGGCCGCCACGGCGGCGGCCGCGGGCTCGGGCGCGGCCGTGGCCGGGGAGGTGCCCGCCCGGGTCCCCGACATCCTGTTCCTGATCCTCTCCGCCGCCACCGCCTCGGTCCTCGGGGACATGGCGGCCTACCGCCTGGCCTGGCGCGGCGGCGAGCGCCTGGACCGGGCGATCGCCCGCTCGCGACGGCTGCGCCTCGCGCAGGAGCGGCTCGGCGCGGCCCTCGCCCGGGGCGGCGGCGCCCTGGTCGTGCTGGCCCGCTTCGCCCCGGCCGGTCGATCGGTCGTCTCGCTGGGCGCGGGTGCCGCCCGCCGGCGCGTCCGCGACTTCCTGCCCTGGTCCGCGCTGGCCGGTCTCTCCTGGGCCGTCTACAGCGTCGCCCTCGGCTACTTCGGCGCGCAGTGGCTGGGCGCCACCTGGCTGGCCACGGGCGTGTCGGTGCTGGCACTGTTTGGGGCGGGCTCCGCCGCCGCACTCCTGATGCGGCGCCGGCCGGCGTCGTAGGACCGGGGCGCCGGATCCGGACGCGCGGCGCTCAGCCCGCCTGCCGGACCGCCTGCCCGCGGATCTCCAGGCCGTCGAGGAGTTCCGCGGTGGCCCGCGCGACGGCGTCCACGGCGCGTTCGAACACCTCCTGGTTGTGGGCGGCGGGCGCACGGAACCCGGAGACCTTGCGCACGTACTGGAGAGCGGCGGCGCGGATCTCCTCCTCCGTGGCCTCCTCGGGCAACGCGGGCGGACGGAGCGTCTTGATGCTGCGGCACATGACACCAGTGTGGCCCCCCGCGCGCGGGCCCCGCAGGAAGTCGTCGTGACGGCCGCTGCGATGATCCTCACCGAGGCGGCCACCGTGACGGGGCCGACCGACGAGAGGAGCCATCCATCATGGCGAACGACGAACTCACCGTGGCCGTCCTGGGTCCGGGCGGCGTGGGCGGCCTGCTGGCCGCACTGCTGTCCCGCGCCGGGCACCGGGTGATCTGCCTTGCGGGCGACGAGACGGCCCGCACCCTGCGCACCGACGGCATCCGCGTCCGCAGCGAGCTGTTCGGCGACTTCACCGCCAGGGTCGAGGCGGCCGCGGAACTGGACGAACCGGTCGACGCCTGTCTGGTCGCGGTCAAGCACACCGCGCTCGACGCGGCCCTGGCCCGGGTCGCGCCCGCGGCCCTGGGCGACGCCCTCCTCGTACCGTTCCTGAACGGTGTGGAGCACCCGGCGGCCCTGCGCGAGCGCCACCGCCCCGACCGGGTGGCACCCGCCGTCATCCGCGTCGAGTCGACCCGGGTCGCGCCCGGGGTGATCGAGCACGGCAGCCCGTTCGCGGAGGTCGACCTGACCGGCGACCCGGTCCCGCGCGCCCTCCTGGACCGGCTCGCCGGGGCTCTCGCGGCCGCCGGAGCGGTCACCCGCGTACTGCCCGACGAGGCGGCCGCGCTGTGGGCGAAGATGTCGTTCCTCGCCCCCTTCGCCCTGCTCACCACCCGGTACGGCCTCCCCCTGGGCGACATCCGCACCCGCCACCGCGAGGAGCTGGCGGCCCTGGTGGCGGAGACGGCCGCGGTGAGCCGCGCCTGCGGCGGCCCGTCCGACCCGGCCGCGGCGCTGGCCCGCTACGACGCCTTCCCGGCTCGGACCCGGTCGTCGATGCAGCGCGACGCCGAAGCGGGCCGTCCGCTCGAACTGGACGCGATCGGCGGGGCGTTGCTGCGGGCGGCCGGACGGCACGGCGTTCCCGTACCCGTGGCGGCCCGTGTGGTGGGACAGCTGGCGGACGCCGGGCACTGACCGCGCGGGCCGCCGCGGAACCTGTCACGGCCGCACGGCAGGTTCCGCGGGGGCCCGGGGTCGCATCGCCACCGAACCGAACACGCGTTCGGCACACTCGTTCGTATGAACCCCCGGAAGGAACTCGCACCGCAAAATCGAACAGGCGTAGCATTGCCGCGTGGCTACGACCTATGACTTCCCCAGTGACCTCCGCGCCGGCCAGGAGGAGCTGCATCAGGTCCGGGCCGAGCTGTCGGCCCTGCTGAAGCGGCTTCCCTGGTCGGTCGAGCCGCTGGACGGCTTCAGCGACCACAACGGCTGGCGCAAGGTGGAGCGCCCCGCCTCCCCTGGCTGGACGGCGGACGAACAGGCCGAGGTGGAGAAGCTGCGGCAGCGGGAGCACGAGCTCGCGGTGTTCGTCACCTGTCACCGGTTCTGGGCCGAGATCGCGGCCGGGGACCGGATGGAGGCACGCACCCGGCTCAAGCACGCCCACGAGACCGCACCCGCGGACGACACCGCCCCCTGACGGTCCCCGCCGCCGCAACACGCTACGGCGCCGGCACCCGCGAAGCCGGCGGGACACGCCGCCGCCGGAACACACGAGAGGCCCCCGCGGACTTCCGCGGGGGCCTCTCGCACCGGCACTGCGGCCGGTCCTGGTGGGCGCGGACGGTTTCGAACCGCCGACATCCTGCTTGTAAGGCAGGCGCTCTACCCCTGAGCTACGCACCCAGGACGAGTCGACAGCCTACATTGCCGGGGGCACTGTCCGGCAAACGCGTATCGCGGGAACGCGCGGGTCCGGGGCCGCCGTAGCCCGGCGACGGACCCGCGCGCGGCCGCCGGGGGAAAGTCACGGTCCGTACCGTGAACCGACCGGCCGGTGTGTTCGTCCTCCACCGGTGGGAGAATGACACCGGGCAGGGCGGATCACAGCACGGGAGAGGGATGTGACGGCGACACCAGGACAGCCGTACTCGCCGTCGGTGCCGGGGGCACCCCGTCCCGTGCGAAGCGCGCTGCGGGACGTGCGGGACACCCTGACGCTGATGGGTCTGCCGCTCGTCGTCGCCCTCGCGCTGCCCGCCGCGTTCGCCGGGGGCGGCACCCGGCGCTGGTTCGGCGGGCGGGCGGAGAGCCAGCGCGCCGAGGCGCAGGCCGCGAAGGACGCCGCCGCGTCCGCGTTCTACGAGCTGGACACCGCCCAGCGCGATCTGCGCATCTCCATCGAGACGATCACGGCCGTCGACGGCACCCCCGCGGCCCGGCGCGCCATCGCCGACTTCGAGGCGCTCGGCGGACGGATCGACGAGGCCAGTCAGCAGTACATCAACACCGTCGACGCGCACGACCTCGACCGGGACGACCTGGAGGCGTCGGCGGCCGTCCGTGCCCGCACCGAACTCACCCGGGCCAAGGACGAACTCGACCGGGTCAAGCAGGAACTGGACCGCTTCACGGACGGGCTCGGGCCGCTGCTCGGCAAGGCCGAGACCCAGCTGGCCCGGCTCGCGCCCGCCGTCGAGCGGGCCCGCCAGGCCCTGCTGGCCGCCTCGAACGCCCTGGACGGCGCCCGCGCGGCCGGGCTGCGCGCGGACGACCTGGCCGCCCGGCTGGCCGCCCTCGGGCCGGAGCTGACCCGGCTGAACCAGGGGGCGGGACAGCACGGGGTCGCGGGGACCCTGGAGCGGGCCGAGCGGGTCTCCCGGGAGGCCGAGGCGATCCGCGCGCAGGCCGGCCGGCTGCCGGAGCAGGCCGCCGAGATCGACCACCGGCTGGTGTCGCTGCGTACCCGGGCCCAGGCCCTGACCACCCGTGCCGGGCAGGTCGACCCGGTCCTCAGCGAACTGCGGCGGCGGTTCGCGGCAGCCTGCTGGCAGGACCTCCAGGGCGTGCCGGAACAGGCCGCGCAGAACGTGCGGCAGGCCGAGACGAAGCTGACGGAGGCCCAGGCCGCGCGGGACGCGCAGCGCTGGCCGGACGCCACCGCGCTGCTGTCCACCGTACGGGCGCTGCTGAACACCACCGACGAGGCGGTGTCGGCCGCGGGTGACCGGCTGACCCGGCTGAACGCCGTGCAGAAGGACCCGCAGCAGGAGATCGAGCGCACCCGGTTCGCGCTGCGGGACGCCCAGCGGCTGGCCATGTCGGGGCGTACGACCCCGGACCCGCGGGACGCGCGGCCGCTGGACGACGCGGTGGCCCGGCTGGAGCGGGCGATCGGCACCCTGGAGGGGCGTCACCCCGACTACTGGCACTTCCTGACGGAGACGGAGGCGGTGCGGCGCTCGGCGGCGCAGGTCGTCTCGCGGATCCGCGAGGAGCGCGGCTCGGGGCACTGAGCGCCTGGGCCGGCCCCACGGACACGCCCGCCGTCCCCCTGCGGTCCGAACGGACCGGGCGGGAGCGGCGGGCGCGGTCTTCTCAGGTGCGGTAGGCGTAGAACGCGGCGTTGGGGTACGACGCGACGAGGCTCGCCACCGACCGGCGGAAGGTGTTGGTGGAGTGGTACGTCACGTACGGCACGCCGTCGGGGCTGCGGTAGGTGACGATCATGGAGTGGTCCTTGGACCCGTCCTTGTCGAAGTCCATCTGGATGACATCACCGATGTCAGCCTGGTAGACGTTCGCAAGGGGGGTGACCCGCTTCGAGTTCTGCGCGAACCACGAGAACTCGTTGACGCCGACGAACGAGTCCGACTGGATGTCGGCGTTGCCGAACCACTTGGTGTAGTCGTACACGTAGCCCGGGACGTGCTTCCAGCCGCCCGCCTTCAGCGACTGGCTGACGAAGTTGGTGCAGTCGCCGCCGTCCCCGTGACCGTTGTAGTCCGGGTAGTCCTTGTTGTAGGTGCTCCAGTACTTCTCCGCGTACGCGGCCATGGCCTTGTAGTCGTACGTGGTTCCGGTGAAGCTCTTGGGGTTGGCGGGCGCCGGCCGGGTGGTGGCCGCGCGCGGGGCGTCCGGCGTGGTGGTGTCGGCGGTCGTCGGGGAGGCCGAGGCCTTCACCGTCGGAGAGGCCGAGGCCTTCACCGTCGGGGTCGCCGAAGCCTTGCCCGTCGGGGTGGCCGAGGCCTTGCCCGTCGGGGAGGGCGATGCCTTGACCGCCGGGTTGGCGGCCGGGTTGGCCACCTGGTTGACGGCGAGGTAACCGGTGTCGGTCTCCTTGATGCCGGTCAGCTGCCAGTTGCCGTGGCTGTCCGCGGTGAACGTCAGCTCGTGGTGGGCCTGGAAGCCGGTGGTCTTCGGCTCGTTGCCGCGGACCTTGGCGTAGGTCAGGGTCGTGGTCTCGGTGACCGCGGCCTTGGCCGTGCGGCCCTTCACGTTCGTGGCGTCCAGCGTGACAGTGGTGCTGCCCTTGCTGTACTTCTCACCGAGCTTGGCGAGCAGGTCCTTGCGCTGGTCCAGCGTGGACAGGGCCGAGTCCTGGCGGCGGGCCTGCCCGGAGGACATCCGGACCCCTCCGGAGAAGGTGTCCGTCAGCGGCTTGGCACGGTTGCCCTGCGCACCGGTGACCAGGGCGTCCGTACGGTCGGTGAAGACCGCGTCCGCCAGCCGCTGGAAGGTCGCCTTGGTTCTGGCGTCCACCTTGGGATCGTCGACGACCGCCGCGCCGGCCATCCAGTTGGGCAGCAGCGCCGCACCGGCGACGACCGAGACGGCGGCCGCCCCGATTATCGTGACGCGACGGCGCGTACCTTTCAATTTCCTTGACTTCACTGATGTTTCCCCTCTATCCCGGCACTGGGGACGCCGGGAACGGCATCTTCGCACGCCGTGTGTGGCTCCTGTGAAGGGGGCTGCGGTTGAGGTTTGATTACCGCGTCAGGGCTGTCACGACGTCCGCATTTGCCACAACTGCCTTGTCCGTCAAGGCGATCACTCCACCACCGTCGACCAGTCGGGCGACTGTCCCGGGTCCAGACTGCGCAGGCGCTCCAGGGTCTCGGGCTTCTGCACGTCCATCCAGGCGGCCAACTCCTTGAAGGAGACGCACTTCACGCCCGGCTTGGTGCACACGTTCTTGATGACCTGGTCGATCGACTTCATGTAGATGCCGCCGTTCCAGTCCTCGAAGTGGTTGCCGATGAACAGCGGTGCCCGGCTACCGTAGTAGACGCGGTTGAAGCCCGCCATGTACGAGTTGACGGTCTCCTGCTCCCACTCGGGGTACTTCGCCGCGTCGCCCTCGGTCTCGCCCTCGGACTGGTTGTAGAGGAAGTTGAAGTCCATGGACAGGCCCTGGTACTTGCCGCCCTCGTACGGGAGCATCTGGAGCGGGAAGTCCCAGATGCCCTCCTTCTTCTTCGGCCATATCTGGAAGTCGCCGGCCGAACTGGCGTCGTAGGCCCACTTGTAGCTCTTGATGGCCTTCAGCAGGTTCGCCTGGCCCTCCAGGCAGGGGGCGCGGCCGCCGGTCACCTCCTTCTTGAAGTCGAAGGGCAGCGGGGCGATGTCGGTGAAGCCGGTGTTGGTCTTCCAGTGCTCCACGAAGTCGTAGAACTGGTCGATCTCGCTCTTCCACTCCTCGACGCTCCAGTCGCCGCCGCCCTTGGTGCCGCAGAAGTGCCCGTTGAAGTGGGTGCCGATCTCGTTGCCGTCCTTCCACGCCTCGCCGAGCTGCTCCAGCGTGGTGCGGATGTGCTCGTCGGTGGCGTAGCTGATCGCGGCCGAGCCCCGCGGGTGCTGCGGCGGGTTGTAGAGGTCGCTCTTGTTCTTGGGCAGCAGATAGATGCCCGTGAGGAAGAACGTCATGTGGGCGCCGTACTCCTTGGCCAGCTCCCGGTAGTGCGAGAAGAGCTCGTCGTCGCCCTGGAGGGCGCCGTCCCAGGAGAAGACGACGAACTGCGGCGGCTTCTCACCCTTCTTGAGCGGTACGGGCTTCAACTCGCCCTGCTGTGGCCCGGTGTAGGAGGTGGAGCCGTCCCCCAGCACCTTCGTCCTGCCGTCCCAGGGCGTCTTCTTCGCCTTGGGGACCGCCTGCTTGCCCGCGGACGCCGTCGGGGCGGTGCTGTCGGAACGGGTCAGGACCAGGTAGCCCGCGACCAGGGACGCCGCGACCAGGAGGACCGCCAGGGTGAGGAACCCGGGCCGGTTGGTGCGGAGCGGGGCACGGCCTGCGCGGCGGCGGCCGGAGGGTGACTTCATGCGCGGCTCATTCTCCGTGGGGGGTGGAGGGCGGGTGCCCGGGGCGGGGGTCAGCCGAGCGGGCTCATGGCGCCCGACCAGATGTCGTACGGGACGCTGTCGGCGGGCGTGCCCGCGATCCCCTCCAGGGGCAGCGGTTCGAGGCTCTTGGCCAGGTCGATGCGGTAGACCACCACCGCCGTCGACACGGACCGGGCCGTGCCCACGTACCACAGGGCCGTGTCGTCCTGGGTGGTGCCGATCTTCCCCGTCACCTCCGCGGAGGCCGGGGCGGCCGTGGGATGTGCGGTACGGAACGCGTCCGAGAGCGCGGAGCGGACCTCGTCGGCCACCTTCGCCCGCACCGCGCGCTGCGACACGGGCTTCTTCAGCGCGACCTTGGATCCGTTGCGGGTGATCCGGCTCACCGAGTACGGCTCGGTGTGCCGGCCCGCGTCGGCGAACGTCCCGTACGCGCTCGCCATCCGGATCGCGCTGGGCGTGGCGTTGCCCACGGACATCGCGGGCACCTGGGCGCCGAAGCTGGAGGACAGCAGCCCGGAGGCCTCCGCGGTGGCGCGCACCGTGCCGAGGCCGGTGTCCATGCCGAGCTGCATGAACGGGGTGTTGACGGATTGGGCGAGCGCCCGGTGCAGGCTGATCTGCCCGTAGGACTTCCCGCCGTCGTTGCGGGCGGCGACCTTCTTGCCGCTGCGGTCCCAGTAGGGACCCTCCGGGGTGGTGACGGGCACGTTGTCGTCGCCGTTGTAGAGCGCGTCGCCGGTGATCGGGGTGGCGGGACTGTCGCGGGTGGTGCGGACGCCGTTCTCGAGCCCGGCGGCGTAGACGAACGGGGTGAAGGCCGAACCGGCCGGGACTGTCGTGGCGTTGGACTCGTTGTAGCCCTGGGTGCGGTGGTCGGGGCCGCCGTAGACGGCGAGGATCCGGCCGTCGGCGGCGATCGACGAGGCGCCGTAGTGGGCGGTCTTCGCGAGGTCCGCGTCCTTGCGCTTCGCCTGCTTACGGGCCTTGGCGACGGCGTTGGTCAGCGCCGTCTCCCGCTTGCGGTCGAACGTCGTGTAGATCTGGTAGCCGCCGAGGTCGAAGTCCTTGTCCGAGATGCCTGCGGCCTTCTTGGCGTACTGCTGGGCCAGTTCCACCAGATAGTCGCTCTGGCTTCCGGTGTAGAAGGTCTTCGACTGCTTCATCGGCTCGGGGAAGGTCTTGTACTTGGCCCGCTCGGCCGGGGACAGCTTGCCGAGGTCCACCATGCGGTCGAGGATCCAGCCCCAGCGCTCCACCGCGCGAGCATGGTTGGCCTTGCTCAGCGAGGGGTCGAACAGACCGGCGCCCTTGAGCAGGGAGGCCAGGAAGGCGGCCTGGCTGACGTTCAGTTCACCGACGTCCTTGCCGTAGTAGGCCTGGGAGGCGCGCTGGATGCCGTAGGTGCCGCGGCCGAACCAGCTGGTGTTGAGGTAGCCCTCGAGGATCTTGTCCTTGCTCATCCGGTTGTCGAGCTTGAGGGAGATCATCGCCTCGGTGAACTTGCGGCTGATGGTCTGGTTCTGGGTCAGATAGACGTTCTTGACGTACTGCTGGGTGATGGTGGAGCCACCCTGCGTGTCGCCCGAGCCGACCGTGCGGTACAGGGCGCGCCCGATGCCGGAGACGGATATGCCCGGGTCGGAGTAGAAGCTCGCGTTCTCGGCCGCCAGCACCGCCCAGCGGACGTCCTCGGGTATGTCCTTCAGGGGCATGTCCTGCCGCTGCACCCAGCCGGTGCGGGCCATGGGCGTGCCGTCGGACCAGAAGAAGACGTTGTCCTGCTGGGTGGCATAGGAGTTGAGGTTCTGCGGGATGTCGGTGGCCGCGTACGCGACGACCAGGAACGCGCCGGTCATGCCGATGGCCGAGAAGAAGGCGCCCACCGACTGCCGCCAGGAGGGTATCCAGCGGCGCCAGTCGGTGCGGCCCGGGCGCGGGTACTGCGGTCTGAGCTTGCGGGCGTACGGCTCCAGCTTTCGTATATAAGGAGACAGACGCTCCGTCAGCGGAGCCAGACGCGCGGTCACCGGTGCCAGCAGACGGGCCAGTGCGGCCAGGAGCGGCGCGGCGGCCACGGCGAGGCGGCCGGCGGACGAGGCCGGCGAGGCGGACCGGGTCGCGCGCCGGCCGGACGAACGGGCGGGCAGCTCCGAGGGCTTGACCACCCTCAGCTCCATGGTGGCGTCGGCCGGCGGAGGCGGTTCGAACCGCAACTGCATGGTCTCGTCCGACATCGGCGGCGGCGCGGGCGTCGGTTTCGGCGTCGACGTCGGTTTCGGTTCCGCTTTCGGCGTCAGTGGCGGTTCGAACCGCAACTGCATCGTTTCGTCCGACATCTGAGGCGGCGGCACGGGAGTACGTGGCGGCTCCGGCGGCGGCTCGAACCGCAACTGCATGGTGACGTCCGACGGTTGGGGCTCCTGGTCGAAGGCCCCGGTCGTGCCGGCCGGTATCTCCCCCTCGGCACGCCGACGACGGGAACGATTCGGCGCGCGGCGACCGCGCGGCCGACCGTCACCCCCGTGGGCCTCCGCCCCCTGCCCTTCGTCGGTCACGACTGGGTCTCCCTCCGCACTCCGTGGTGCTCGCGCGGTTCGACACAACTACCGCCCGTACGGCGGGTATCCCCCTGTGTCACCGGATCAGGGTCAAGCCCTGCGGCTCATCGCGGCTCTGCCAAATTACCAGCGATCTTTGCGAATTCTCCGCACAAGAAACAGACAGAAGCGATCGCACAGCAAACCAAGACCGCACATTACGGTCGTGTCGGTGAGTGCCTGTCCGGGGGGGGCACGCCGCGGACGCGGAGCCCGGCGCACCCTCCCGCGGAGGGGCGGTCCCCGGCGGCGTCGCCGCCGACCGTCGGCTCCCCGCTCGGGCCGGCACCTTCCTCCGGCCGGCAGCCGGACCCACTGAACCCCGCTCACCTGGACTGATACCGCATCGATGCGTTCCTGCGACGTGCTCCGCCGGACAGGCCCTAGCCTTGAGCCATGCCTCGCTACGAATACCGCTGCCGGACCTGCGGCGACACCTTCGAACTCAGCCGCCCCATGGCGGAGTCGGCCGATCCGACCGACTGCCCGGCCGGACACGCCGACACAGTGAAGTTGCTCTCAACGGTCGCGGTGGGCGGGTCGGCGGCCGCCGCCCCCGCGCCCAGGGCGGGCGGGGGCGGTGGCGGC
>NZ_JBEOWS010000055.1:0-36645 GCF_040296125.1 Streptomyces sp. NPDC002265
GACACCCCGACGCCGTCAGCTCCGCGATCTGCTGCAACGTCGCCCCGATGTCCGACGTCCGCGTCGTCGTCATCGACTGCACCGACACCGGCGCGCCGCCCCCGACGGCCACCGGCCCGACGTCGATCCGCCGCGACACGCGCCGCGGGGCGATCGGCCGGGCCGGCACCTCGGGAACACCCAAGGAGATGGCCGTCATGTCGTCACTCGCGGTTCCCGGAGACCGTCTCGCGCATGGCGCGCAACGACTCCTTCAGCGATCCCATGGTGGCGAGGACGGCGGTGGGCTCGTAGCCGCAGTGCGCCATGCAGTTGGCGCAGCGCGGGTCCTTGCCGCGGCCGTACTTGTCCCAGTCGGTGTCCTCGATCAGCTCGCGGTACGTCGGCACGTACCCGTCGCTCATCAGGTAGCAGGGGCGCTGCCAGCCGAACAGCGAGTAGTTGGGGATCGCCCAGGCGGTGCACGGGAAGTCGACCTTGCCCTCCAGGAAGTCCAGGAAGAGCGGGGAGTGGTTGAGCCGCCACTTGCGCCGGTTGCCGCCCGCGAAGGCCTTCTTGAACAGCTCGCGGGTCTGCTCCACACCCAGGAAGTGCTCCTGGTCGGGTGCCTTCTCGTAGGCGTAGGCGGGCGAGATCATCATCTCGTCGACCTTGAGGTCGTCGTTGAGGAAGTTGAGCACCTCGATGATGGTCTGCGGGGTGTCGGTGTTGAAGAAGGTCGAGTTGGTGGTCACCCGGAAGCCGCGCCGCTTGGCCTCCTTGATGGCCGCCACGGCCTCGTCGAACACGCCTTCCTTGGCGACCGATTCGTCGTGCCGTTCGCGCAGCCCGTCGATGTGCACGGCGAAGGCGAAGTAGGGCGAGGGGGTGAACTTCTCCATCTTCTTGCGCAGCAGCATCGCGTTGGTGCAGAGGAAGACGTACTTCCGCCGGGCCACCAACTGGCGCACGATCTCGTCGATCTGAGGATGCATCAGCGGCTCGCCGCCGGCGATGGACACCATGGGGGCGCCCGATTCGAGCACCGCCCCGACCGCCTGCGCGACCGGCATCCGCTGCTTGAGGACACCCGCCGGATGCTGGATCTTTCCGCAGCCCTCGCACTTCAGGTTGCATGCGAAGAGCGGTTCCAGCTCCACGATCAGCGGGAACTTCTCCCGCTTGCGGAGCTTCTGTTCGGCCAGGTATGTAGCGACCTTGATCGACTGACGCAGCGGCATGGCCATCTGGGCTCACCTCCGGGGGAGCAGCAAAGAACGGTGCCATTCGAAAAATGCGGGAAGTACGGAGCGAAGGACGCGGAAGGCCGATATTCCACCGCGTACCGTGCCGATCCGGACGAGTTCGTGTTCGGGAGCGTCCACGACCACCCGTACGGCCGCAACCGGGCGCTCGCCCGCCCGTACGGCACTCAGGAGCGTGGCGGCCGACTCCATGTCGACCGCGATCGCGCCGGTGGCCAGCAGGGCGGACCGCTCCGGTCCGCGCACGACGTGGTCGGAGCCGATGAGCGGCCCGGTGTGGACCGTGCGTCCGGGCAGGGTGCGCACCAGCTCCTTGACGAGCAGGTCGGTCCCCACGCACGGAACGTTTCCGCGCGGGTCCCGGGTCTCCTCGGCGACCACCAGGTCACCGGGGTGCATCCCCGGGGCGAGCCCCGCGCAGAAGCCGGTGGCCAGCACGGCGGCCCCGGTCAGCGGCGGATCGGCCAGCACCCGGGTCACCGAGCGTTCGGCCGCCCTGGGTCCCATGCCCGTACGCAGCACGGTGACCGGGCCGTCCGCGCCGCTGCGGTCGCTCGTCCGCAGCGCGAGGTGCTCGATGCCGAGCGCGCACGCGATCAGCATCGGGGCCGGGACGGGCTTGGCGCTCATCAGCCCCCCTCGGCCTCGGAGAAGGGATCGCCGTGCAGGTACCGGCCGAGCGCGGTGAGCGGGAAAACCTGCCGGTAGAGGTGGTAGTTGATGGAGAAGTCCCAGGGGAAGCCGGTGCCGGTGAAGTACGGCTCGTCCCAGGAGCCGTCCGCCCGCTGGGTGGTCGCCAGCCACTCGACGGCGCGTTCCACGGCCTTGGAGTCGCGCTCCCCGGCCGCGAGCAGCGCCATCAGCGCCCAGGCGGTCTGCGAGGCGGTGGAGGCGCCCTTGCCGCTCCACTCCCTGCTGTCCTGGTAGGAGCGCAGGTCCTCGCCCCAGCCGCCGTCGTCGTTCTGGACCGACTCCAGCCACAGGACGGCCCGGCGGATCGCCGGGTGCGCGGTGGGCAGGCCGGCGGCGGTCAGTGCGGGCACCACCGAGCCGGTGCCGTAGACGTAGTTGACGCCCCAGCGTCCGAACCACGAGCCGTTCGGCTCCTGCGCGGCCAGCAGCCACTGGATGCCGCGCCGGGTGCGCGGGTCGTGGGCGAGGCCCTCGACCGCGAGCATCTCGACGACGTGCGCGGTGACGTCCGCCGACGGCGGGTCGACGACCTCGCCGAAGTCGCAGAACGGCAGCCGGTTGGGGAACGGGCTGGTGTTGTCGACGTCGAAGGCGCCCCAGGCGCCGTTCTTGGACTGCATCCCGAGGTTCCAGCGCACCCCGCGTCCGATCGCCTTCTCGACCCGCTCGGGGTCGTGGTGGCGGATGCGGCGCAGCGCGAGGACGACCTCGGCGGTGTCGTCCATGTCGGGGTAGTTGTCGTTGTGGAACTCGAACGCCCAGCCGCCAGGCGGGAGTCCGGGCCGCTTGACCGACCAGTCGCCGGGCCGTACGACCTGTTCGCCGAGCATCCAGTCGGCGGCCTTGACGAGTTGCGGATGGTCGGCGGGCAGCCCGGCGTCGGCGAGCGCGATGGCCGCCAGGCAGGTGTCCCACACCGGGGACTGGCAGGCCTCGATCATCCGGGCGCCGTCCTCGCGCCAGACGGCGAACCGGTCCAGCGACTGAAGGCCCGCGCGCATCACGGGGTGTTCGAGGTCGTAGCCGAGCAGGTAGAGCGCGATGACCGAGTACACGGCCGGCGGCTGGATGCCGCCCCAGCAGCCGTCGTTCTCCTGCCGCTCGACGATCCAGCGGGCCGCCGAGTTCAGGGCGGCCCGGCGCAGCCTGCGCGGTGCGACCCTGCGCAGCGCGTGCAGGGCCTTGTCGAGCCGCTGGAAGGCGCCGTCCCAGCTCGCCACCGGGGCCAGCGGCCCGCGCGGGTTGGGCCGGGCGGGGTCGGTGTGCAGTTCGTCGAGCGGGAAGGGGGCCGGGCGCACCGGGCGCTTCGCGGAGACGATCGTCAGCGGGACGATGGTCTGCCGGGCCCAGCAGCCGAAGTCGTAGATGTTGAGCGGGACCCACTTGGGGAAGTAGATGATCTCCGGCGGGAGTTCGGGCAGGTCCTCCCACTTCCACCAGCCGAACAGGGCGAGCCAGATCCGGGTGAAGACGCGGGCGGCGGCGATGCCGCCCTGGTCGCGGATCCAGGCCGACGCCCTCGCCATGTGCGGTTCCTCGGGGGCGTCCCCGGCCAGCCGCAGGGCGACGTACGCCTCGATGGTGGTGGAGAGTTCGCCCGGACCGCCGTAGAAGCCGGCCCAGGTGCCGTCCTCGCGCTGCTCGCCCCGGATGAAGAGCCCGGCCGCCTTGGTCGTCAACTCGTCTTCGATACCCAGGAACTGACGCAGCAGCAGATCCTCGGCGTCCATCGTGACGTTGGTCTCGAGGTCGCCCTTCCACCAGCCCTCGGCGTCCTGCCTGGCGAGCAGGAAGTCGGTGGCGCGCCGCGCGGCGCCTTCGGCGGCTTCTTGTACCCCGGCCGCCGCGGGGGTGGTGACGTCGGTTTCGCTGGCCGCGGCAGCACGGGGCGGCAGGGCCCCGGGACTTCCGTCGGTCGTCGCTGTCATGGCTTCCCCTTCGTGCAGTCGTACGAGTCGTGCTGCTGTGGGTCCGCCGTCGGCCGGTGTGCCTCAACCCGCGACACCGGCCGGCGACTACGCGAGGGCTATTCGACCGATAGTGATCATCTCTTTCGTACGACGACGAAGTCGGCGAGCGCCGTGAACCGGGCCCGTACCTGCTCGGGCATGTCGACGGCGTTCAGCGCCTCGATGGCGATGGTGTGCTGCCGGCGTGCCTCCTGGGCGGTCCACTCGCGGCCGCCCGCCTCCTCGATGAGAGCGGCGCGGGCCGCGAACTCCTCCTCGGAGAAGGTCGCGAAGTCGCTGCTCTTGGCGTCGGCGGCGAGGATCTCGCCCAGCCGCGTCGAGGCGGGCCCGCCCGCCGCGAGGGCGGCCACGACCGGCAGGGACTTCTTGCGCTGGCGCAGGTCGCTCCAGGTCTGCTTGCCGGTGGACTCCGGGTCGCCCCAGATGCCGAGGAGGTCGTCGACGGCCTGGAAGGCCAGGCCGAGGTGGTAGCCGTAGCGCTCCAGGGTGTCGGCGGTACGGTCGTCCGCGCCGCCGAGCACCGCGCCGATGGAGCTGGCGCAGGCCAGCAGGGCGCCGGTCTTGTTGCCCTCCATCTCCAGGCACTCCTCGACGCTGACGCGGTCGCGGTGCTCGTAGGAGATGTCCTGGGCCTGGCCGTCGATCAGGGCGCGGCTGGCGGAGGTCAGCCGGCGGGTGGCCCGGCCTGCCTCGACGGTGCCGAGCTCCAGCAGGACCTCGTTGGCGAGGGCGAACAGGGCGTCGCCGACGAGGATGGCCTGGGCGGGGCCGTGCACCTTCCAGACGGTGTCGCGGTGGCGGCGCTGCTCGTCGCCGTCCATGAGGTCGTCGTGCAGGAGCGAGAAGTTGTGGACGAGTTCCACGGCCACCGCGCCGGGCACGCCGACCTCGGGGGCGGCTCCGGTGACCTCGGCGGAGAGCACGGCGAGCGCGGGGCGTACGGCCTTGCCGCCGTCGCCCGCGGTGGGGTTGCCCTCGGCGTCGATCCAGCCGAAGTGGTAGGCCGAGACGGTGTCCATGGGCGGCGCCAGGCGGTCGACGGCCGCGCGCAGCACCGGTGTGGCCAGGGTTCGGCCGCGCTCCAGGAGCGCGGTCACGTCCACCGCGTCGGCAGCCGTCGAGGCCGGGGGCACAGTGGGCACAGTTTCTCCTCTTGTTGCGGTGCCAGGGGTGCGGGGGCCTGCCGGGCCGTGCTGATCGAGCATCAGGCCGCCTCCTCGAAGGCGAAGAGGTGGTGGGGGCGGGGCCGGCCCAGGGCGCTGAGCGCGGCGTCCGCCGCGCTCACACCGCTTCGGACCGCACTCTCCATGGTCGCGGGCCACCCGGTGGCGGTCCACGCACCGGCCAGATAGAGGCCGGGGGCTCTGGTGCGGGCGCCGGGGCGCAGCCGCCCGACGCCGGGGGCGGGGGCGAACGTGGCCGTGCGCTCCCGGGTGACGAAGAAGTCCCGTACGACTGCCGCCCGGGTGCCGGGCAGCAGCCGCTCCAGCTCGGGCAGGTAGCGCTCGCGCAGGGCGGCGACGGGCGTGTCGATCTCGTCCTGCGCGGCCGACTGGGAGAGCGCGAGGTACTGGCCCTCGCGCAGCCCGGAGGCCGCCGTACGGTCGAAGACCCACTGCACCGGGGTGCCGAGGGCCGCGAGGAAGGGGGTGTCGAGCACCTTGCGGTCGTACACGACATGGATGTCGAGGATGGGCGCGGTGCCGATCTCCAGCAGTCGGCCGGGTTCGTCGAGGGCGCCGTCCGGCAGCAGGTCGTGGGCCTCGCGCTGGGCGGTGGCGAGCACGACCGCGTCGGCCTCCAGCGTCTCGCCGGGAACCTGAACGCTCCACCGCCCGTTTTCGTTCTGGGAGACGGAGGTGACGCGTGTACGGACCTCGGTACGGACGCCCGCGGAGTCGAGCGCCTTGCGGGCGAGGCGGTCGTGCAGTTCGCCCAGCGGGACATGCGCCCAGCCGATGTCGGCGGCGCCCGGGTCGGACAGCAGACCGGTCTTGAACACCATCGCGGCGAGCCCGAGGGACGCGTCCTGGGCCACCGCGTTGAGGGTGGCGACCCCCACCAGGTCCCACAGTGCCTCGACGGCGCGCGCCGACTGACCGTGCGCGGCCAGCCAGGTCCCGAAGTCCTGGGTGTCCAGGGCGGGATCGGCGAGGTCGAGTCCCTTGAGCGCGAGTGCGGCACGGCCGACCCGGACCCGCTCGGCGAGCGAGAGATGCGGATACGTCGCGAGGCTGCGTCCGAGATGCAGCGGCACCGGCAGCGCGTCGCGCCGGAGTCTGCCCAGACGGCGGCCCTCGGGCCGGTCCAGGTCGACAACGGGCACGTCGAGACGATCCTGCAAGGGCGCCAGCGCGGTCCCCTCGATGCGCTCCAGGAACCACCGGTAGGCGGTGCAGCAGCGCAGGAAGACATGCTGTCCGTTGTCGACGGTCAGGTCTCCGCGCTGGAACGAGAAGGCGAGGCCGCCGAGTCTGGGCCGGCCCTCCAGCAGGGTGACGCGCACCCCCGCGTCGGCGAGCGCGAGGGCGGCGGTGACCCCGGCCAGTCCGCCGCCGACCACGACGGCGTCCCGCCCGGTCGCCGGCCCGGTGCCCGCGGGCAGCCCGGACCGCTGTGCGTCGCTCATCGTGCACCCTCCCCTGCGGCCGCGCCGTGCCGCTGGAACCGTGCACGACAGGCCGTTGCAGTCAGGGACGCGACGCCCGGCCGGAGGGTTGCGTGCCGCATTTCCGCGGCGGAATCGCCTTCGCCCACGCTGTCCATCAGGCGCGCCTCCTGAGGGTCCGCCGGGAGACGTGCCGGGTGTCGAGTCCGGACAGTCCGCGCACGGCGACGTAGGCCTTCTCCCGTCCGGGCAGCGAGACCCGGCCGCGCAGCACGGCCCCCGGATCGCGCTCGATGCGGTCGAGCAGGCGCCGGTAGATGCCCGCCATGGCGGCCACGCAGGCGCCGCTGCGCCGGTCGAGCATGGGCAGCAGCCCGTAGCCCTCGGCGAACAGGGCGCGCGCCCGGCGCACCTCGAAGTGCACGAGGCCCGCGAAGTCGGAGCCCTCGGGCGGTGTCGGACCGTCGAACCCGGCCGAGCAGCCGAACTTCGCGAGGTCGTCGGCGGGCAGATAGGTGCGGCCGCCCTCGGCGTCCTCGCGGACGTCCCGGAGGATGTTGGTGAGCTGCAGCGCGAGCCCGAGCGTGTCCGCGTACTCCGGTGCCCGGTCGGCGCCGCGCGCACCGGGCTCGGTGCCGAACACGCCGAGGGAGAGCCGTCCGATCGCGCCGGCCACGCACCGGCAGTAGACCTTGAGGTCGTCCCAGGTCTCGTAGGTCTCGCCGCGTACGTCCATCTGCACGCCGTCGATCAGTTCGTCCAGGCCGCCCAGCGGGATCGGGAAGGCCGCGGCGGCGTGGGTGAGGGCGACGGCCACCGGGTCGGTGTCGTCCTCCTCGACCGCACCCTCGCGGATCCGGGTCAGCAGTGCCCGGGTGTCCTCCAGACGGGCCACCTTGACGTCGTCGGCCAGCGAGCCGTCGCCGATGTCGTCGACACGGCGCGAGAACGCGTACAGCGCCGACATGGCACGGCGCTTGGGCGTCGGCAGCAGCCTGATGCCGTAGGCGAAGTTGCGCGCCTGCTGTCCGGTCACTGCCTCGCAGTAGCTGTAGGCGGCGAGTACCGGTGCGGACACGTGCTGTTCCGACTCCACGGCCCGGATCACCTCTCTCCTCGCAGAGTCACGCCCGCCTCGCGCAGCAGCCGGAGCTTGCCGGGCCTGGGCGGGCCGGGAAGTACGTCGTATTCGGCGGCGGCGATCGCTCCGACCGCCGCCCTTCCCCCCGCCACGAATCCCGCGAGCAGCAGCCTCAACCTTCCGTGGACGCTACCCACCAGAGGGGCGCCTTCATTCAGGAGATCGCGGGCTCGTTGCGCTTCGTATGCGACCAGTGCGCGCACCGATGCGCCCGCGGTGGCCGTTGCGAGGTCCGCCTCCCGGACGTGAAAGCGCTTCATGTCCTGTGCGGGCAGGTAGATGCGGTCGCGGCCGAGGTCCTCGGCCACGTCCTGGAGGTGCTCGACGATCTGCAGCGCCGTGCAGATCGCGTCGGAGCGGCGGATCCGCTCGGGGGTCGAGGTGCCGGTGACGGCGAGGACGAGGCGTCCGACGGGGTTGGCGGACAGCTCGCAGTAGGCGAGCAGGTCGTCGTAGGTCTCGTAGCGGCGGACGAGCTGGTCCTGGCGGTTGGCGGCGATCAGGCCGAGAAACGGCTCGGGGGTCAGCGCGTGGCGGCGGACGGTCGGCTGGAGGCGGCGCAGCAGGGGGTGGCGCGGGGTGGCGTCGAAGACCCGGTGGAGGTCGGCCTCGAAGGCGTCCAGCAGGACGAGCCGGTCCTCGGCCGCCGCGGCGGCCACGCCGAGCAGCCGGGCGTCCGCGCCGCCGGGCGCGAGGTCGCCGTCGCCGATGTCGTCGACGAGCCGGGCGAAGCCGTAGACGGCCATGAGGTCGGTGCGCCAGGCCCTGGGCAGGAAGAACGGGGCCACGGGGAAGTTCTCGCCCGCGGCCTTGTCGAGCGTGCCGCGCTCCGGGTCCCCGGTGCGCGCCGTATCGGTTCCCGTCACCGCCGACTGCCCCGGGCGAAGACGGCACATGCTGCGCTGAGCTGGGGAGTTTCCGTAGCCATTGCCGTCACATCTCCCGTTCTACACCGACGACCCCATGCATACTATTTCGGACACGCCGCCCGGCCGTCCGCGCGGCCGCCCGCACAGAGGCTGTCGCGCATTATCGCCCCACTTGCCGTGTTTCGGGACCTGTACAGCTTACGTTGTACAACGCAGTGAGGTTCTCGGGGGTGTCCTGCACATCACAACAACACACCGATTGGCGTCAAGATTCCTGTGCCGGGCCGGAGTTGACGTTTCCTTTGCAGACGCGGGGCTCCGCCGGACCCGTTCCGGCGGGCCCCCGGGCGACACGGGCTACTTGCCCGTGAACTTCTCGTACTCCTTGAGGACCTCGTCGGTCGGTCCGTCCATCCGCAGCTCGCCGGCTTCCAGCCACAGCACGCGGGTGCAGGTGTCGCGGATGGACTTGTTGCTGTGGCTGACCAGGAACACCGTGCCGGCCTCCTTGCGCAGCTCGCGGATGCGTTCCTCGGAGCGGATCTGGAACTTGCGGTCGCCGGTGGCCAGGGCCTCGTCGATCATCAGGACGTCGTGGTCCTTGGCGGCGGCGATGGCGAAGCGCAGCCGGGCGCCCATGCCGGAGGAGTAGGTCCGCATCGGCAGGCTGATGAAGTCGCCCTTCTCGTTGATGCCGGAGAAGTCGACGATCCCCTGATAGCGCTCCTTGATCTCCTCACGGGACATGCCCATGGCGAGACCGCCCAGGATGACGTTCCGCTCGCCCGTGAGGTCGCCCATCAGGGCCGCGTTGACGCCGAGCAGGGAGGGCTGGCCGTCGGTGTAGACCCGGCCGCTCTCGGGCGGCAGCAGACCGGCGATGGCCCGCAGCAGGGTCGACTTGCCGGAGCCGTTCGAGCCGATCAGACCGATGGCCTCGCCCCGGTACGCGACGAAGGAGACACCCCGTACGGCGTGCACCTTGCGCACCCCCCGCTCCTCGCCGCGTTTGACGATGCGGCTGAGCGCGGCGGTGGCGCTGCCCTTGCCGGACTTGGCGCCGCTGACCCGGTACACGATGTGCACGTCGTCCGCGATCACGGTGGGCCGGTCGTCCCGGCTCTCCGGCTCGGCCACGGCCGTACCTCTCTTCCGCCTGCCAGAAGTGGACGGTGCCCGGCACGTGTGTGCCCGGCACGCACCCGGACCGTCGCACGGTCCGCCCGCTGTCAGGGACGAGCTTGTCAGATGACCGGGGGCCGGCCCAACCGGGTCAGCCGCCACACCGTACGCCACCTCATGGGGCGACGGGGTCCACAGGCCGTGGTCCAGCCTTCCCTGAATCCGCCGAACCAGGCCTTCAGGGCCGGCCGCGAGGGCCGGCGCAGCAGCGTCAGCAGCAGCCAGACGCCGAGGTAGACCGGGACCAGGGGCGCGGGGAGGTTGCGGCGGGCCAGCCAGACCCGGTTGCGCGCGACCATCCGGTGGTAGACGGCGTGCCGCGAGGGCGCGGTCGTCGGATGGAAGAGCACCATGTCGGAGCGGTAGTCGATCATCCAGCCCGCGTCGAGGGCCCGCCACGCGAGGTCGGTCTCCTCGTGCGCGTAGAAGAACTCGTCCGGCAGCCCGCCGACCTCGGCGAAGACCTTCGTACGGACCGCGTTGGCGCCGCCGAGGAAGGTGGTGACCCGGGAGGAGCGCATCGGGTCGGCGGCGCGCAGCCGCGGCACGTGCCGTCGCTGGGTGACACCGGTGTCGGGGTCGGCGATGCGGAAGCTGATGATGCCGAGCTCGGGGTCGGCCGTGAAGGCCTGCCGGCACAGCTCGGCGGTGTCGTGCTGGGCGAGCAGACCGTCGTCGTCGAGGAACAGCAGTATGTCGACGTCGCGGCCGCCGGGGCCGAAGGCCTCGATGCCTATGTTGCGGCCGCCGGGGATGCCGAGGTTCTCGGGGAGCTCCACGGTGCGCACGGCCGACGAGAACTCGCTCACGTCCGGCACCGGCGAGCCGTTGCCGACCACGACCACCTCGACGACGTCGCCGTGCTGCTTGGCGACCGAGTCGATCAGGGCCTTGAGCTCGTCGGGGCGGTTGCCCATGGTGATGACGACGGCGCCGACCTTCAGGCCGCTCATCGCAGCCTGCTCGAGGCCAGGACGGACACCAGGTGCAGCACGGTCTGGAGCAGCGCGATGCCCGCCAGCACCGCGACACCCAGCCGGGAGAAGAACAGGTCGCCGCGCACCTGGTCCAGCACCGCCAGGAGCAGGATCAGCAGGGACGCCTCGATGCCGAGGATCAGCCGGTGGAACTTCAGCGCGGCCGCGGCCCGGCGGGCCAGTGCCATGCCCGACGAGCGCGGCTCGGCGGCCGCCTCCTTGACGGGCGGCAGTCCGCCCTGGTGGCGGGCGACGCCGACGAGGTCGGTCTCGGCCTTGATCAGGATCGCGCCGAGGGCGGCCAGGGTGCCGAGGAAGGCCCAGAGCCAGTCGATCCGCCCGGAGCCCCAGAGATCTGCGGCGCGCAGGCCGAAGCCGACCAGCACCGCGGCGTCGGTCAGATAGGCGCCCACCCGGTCGAGGTAGACCCCGGCGAGCGAGTACTGCTTCTTCCAGCGCGCGATCTCGCCGTCGACGCAGTCCAGCAGCAGGTACATCTGCACGCAGACCACGCCGAGCACGGCGCCCCAGACCCCCGGCACCAGCAGCGCCGGGGCGGCGAGCACGCCGAAGACGGTCATCAGGTACGTGAGCTGGTTGGGCGTGACCCTGGTGTTCACCAGGTAGCGGTCGACCCGCAGGGACACCTCGCGCATGTAGAGGCGCCCCATCCAGTGCTCACCGCTGCGCCGGTCCTTCACCCCTGCGGGATGGACGACCGGACGGAGTTCAGCTACCGATGGCCTTGACATAGTTGGTGTACATGTCCTTGATCTGGTCGGTCTTGAGGTCGAGGTGTTCGAGGATCGTGTAGCGGCCGGGCCTGGTCTCGGGAGCGAATTCGACGACCCGGACGAACTCGTCCGCGCTGAAGCCGATCTCCTCCGGCAGCACCGGCAGCCCGTGGCGGCGCAGCACCCCGGCCATGTGGGCCGACTCCTCGTGCGCTCCGCGCAGGTACATGGCGAAGGCCGCGCCCAGTCCGCACTGCTCGCCGTGGGCGGCCGCGCGCTTGGGGAACAGCAGGTCGAACGCGTGGTTGATCTCGTGGCACGCGCCGGAGGACGGGCGGGAGTCGCCCGACACCGACATCGCGATACCGCTGAGGACCAGCGCCTCGGCGAGCACCTGGAGGAAGCCGTTGTCGCCGACGCCGCCGGGGTGGCGCAGCACCGCCTCGCCGGCCTGGCGGGCCATGGCGGCGGCCAGGCCGTCGATCTTCTCGCCCTTGACGCGATGGGCGAGCTCCCAGTCCGCGATCGCCGAGATGTTGGAGACGGCGTCGCCGATCCCGGCCCGGACGAAGCGGACCGGGGCCTCGCGGATGACGTCGAGGTCGATGACGACCGCGATCGGGTTCGGCACTCCGTAGGAGCCGCGGCCCGCGTCGTTGTCGAGGGTGGCGACCGGCGAGCACAGACCGTCGTGCGCGAGGTTCGTCGGGACGGCGACCAGCGGAAGGCCGACCCGTGCCGCCGCGAACTTGGCGCAGTCGATGATCTTGCCGCCGCCGAGGCCCACGACCGCGTCGTAGCGGCTGGCCTTGATCTCGCCGGCCAGCCGGATCGCGTCGTCGAGCGTGCCCCCGCCGACCTCGTACCAGGTGGCACCCGGCAGCGAGGGGGCGACGCGCTCGCGCAGCCTGGCCCCCGAGCCGCCGCTGACGGCGACGGCGAGCCGGCCGGAGTGCGAGACGCGCTCGTCCGCGAGCACGCAGCCCAGGTCGTCGAGGGCACCCGGGCGGATGTCCACGACGACCGGCGAGGGGATGAGACGTGTCAGTACCGGCACGCGATCTCCCGTCCCCTGGCGAGATCTTCGTGGTTGTCGATCTCGACCCAGCTGACCTCGCCGATCGGTGCCACGTCGATGCGGAAGCCGCGGTCGACGAGCTCCTGGTAGCCGTGCTCGTAGAACTGCTGCGGGTCGGTCTCCCACACCGTCTTCAGGGCGTCCGCGAGCTCGGGGGCGGCGTCGCCCTCGATGAGGGTGACGCCGATGTACTCGCCGCTCGCCTCGGCGGGGTCCATCAGCTTGGTGATCTTCGTCATGCCGCGCTCGGCGTCGACGACGACCTTCATCTCCTCGTCGGCCAGCGACTTCACGGTGTCCACGGCGAGGATGATCTTCTTGCCCTCGCCGCGCGCGGCGAGCAGCGTCTTCTCCACGGAGACCGGGTGGACGGTGTCGCCGTTGGCGAGGATCACCCCGTCCTTGAGGGCGTCACGGCCGCACCACAGGGAGTAGGCGTTGTTCCACTCCTCGGCCTTGTCGTTGTCGATGAGGGTGAGCTTCAGGCCGTACTTCTGCTCCAGGGCCGCCTTGCGCTCGTACACGGCCTCCTTGCGGTAGCCGACGATGATCGCGACCTCGGTCAGACCGATCTCGGCGAAGTTGCCGAGGGTGAGGTCCAGGACCGTGGGTTCGCCCTCTATGCCCGCGGGCCCCACCGGCACCAGAGCCTTGGGAAGGCTGTCGGTGTAGGGGCGCAGACGCCGTCCGGCGCCGGCCGCCAGCACGAGGCCGATCATGCGGGTTCTCCTTCATCGTGTACGGCGGGTGCGCCGCCCTGATGGGCGGACACCCAGAAGCGGATGCTCTCGAAGAGCACCACCAGGGCGACGGCCACGGCGAGCACCGTGAGCGCGACCCCGAACTGCGAGGCGGTGAGTGCCAGGGCCAGGACGGTCACCAGCAGCGTCCGGCCCTCGTGGCCCCCGATCGCGCGCACCAGCCAGGCCGGCGGCGCGCCGGCGTCACCGCGGATGCGGTACACCGTGTCGTAGTGATGGTAGGCGACGGCGGCCACCAGCCCGAAAGCCGCCGGAAGCACTCCGTTCACATCGGCTTTGGCCGCCAGTACCAGGACGGTGCCGTACTCGGCGGCCCGGAACAGCGGGGGGACCAGCCAGTCGAGGGCGCCCTTGAGGGGGCGCTGGACGGCGACGGCCGACATCAGGACGTAGGCGATCGCGCCGAGGACGGTCTGCCAGGCGGCACCCCAGAGCAGGGCCGGACCGACCACGAGGACGGCCCCGGCGGCGGCAGCGAGGACGGCCGGGCCCGGGTTGGTGCCGCGGGCCTTGCGCAGGACCAGTTCCACCAGGGGCCCGCTGTCCGCGAGGTCCGCGAGAGCCTTCGCCGCCCGGTCGGTGCGCCTGGCCTTGCGGGTCACCGAGCGCAGCACCCGGCCGGCCGTGGTGTACGTCGCCGCGAAGGCGCAGCCGATCAGCAGCGCGTAGAAGGTGATGCGGGGGGTCGTCAGCGCGGTGAGGACGGCGATCATGGCCCATCGTTCGCCGATGGGCAGCACTATCATCCGGCGCAGCCAGACCGTCCAGCCGACGCTGTCGAGCCGGTCGGAGAGGGCCGCGGTGGGGCTGGTGTTGGCCTCGGCGTCGTGGTTGGCCTCGTTGAAGGAGAAGTCCACGACGTGCCGGCAGGTCTGCAGGACCATGGCGCCCAGCGCGAGGGCCCAGACGTCGTCGCCGCCGCGGGCCGCGCCCAGGGCGAGGCCGGCGTAGTACGCGTACTCCTTGGCGCGGTCGAAGGTGGCGTCCAGCCAGGCGCCGAGCGTCGAGTACTGGAGCGAGTAGCGGGCGAGCTGGCCGTCGGTGCAGTCCAGCACGAACGACGCGATCAGCAGGACGCCGGCCGCGACGAACCCGGCCCGGGTGCCGGTGGCCGCGCTGCCCGCCGCGATCAGCGCGGTGAGCAGGGAGGCGGTGGTGACCTGGTTCGGGGTGAGGCCGCGACGGGCGCACCAGCGGGCGATGTAGCGCGAGTACGGGCTGATGCAGAAGGTGGTGAAGAAGCCGTCGCGGGCCTTCACGGCCGACCTCAGGCGTACGGCCTCGTCGTCGACGGCGGCGACGGCCTGCCGTGCCTCGTTGCGGGTCTGCGGGTCGTCGGGGACCGTGGCGACCAGGCTGCCCAGCTCGGGGCGCCGGACGTCGGCGCCCTGCGCCTCCAGGACGGTGACCACACGGTCGACGAAGTGGTCGGCGGGGGCGTCGGCCGGGCTGCCGCCGAGGGCGTCGGCGGCCGGTGCCGTCCCGCCGCTCGTGGCGTACTCCCGGTCGACGGCGCCGGTCAGCACCGCGCGGGCCGCGGGCTGCGCGGTCACGGCGCCGGGCACCGCGGCGAGCGGGAAGCGGGGGTCGGTGAGCCCGAGCCGCAGCGCGTGCGGGTGGCCGACGAAACGCGCGTCGACGACGGCGACCCGCTGCTCACCCGGAACCCGGGCGAGCAGGGCGCCGACGTCTGCGGCGTCGTCGGCGATCCGGACGTCGAAGCCCAGTGACCGCAGATCGGTCTCGATCGACGATCCGGGGACCGGTTGGCCGGTGAGGATGGCGGTCGACAACCGAACTCATCTCCCTGGAACCGACGCGACGGCGCCGGTCATGTGCACGATGGGGGCGCCGCTCGGCTGCTCCGGGCGGGCGGCATGTCGGCGAAGGCTATCCGATGTCGCTGGAGGCGTGTTCATCGCCCGTTCATGATCCGATCAGCGTAGTCTGTTCCGGCCTTTGCCTGCCTCTGCCGAGATCATCATGAGTGATGGGCGGCCCGGCCGACAAACCGCGGGCCGGCCGCCGAACCCGGCGTCCGCGCGGCGCACCCGGCGGACACCCCCGGGGAGCGTGCCGTGCGGCATAGGGTGGGCGACCATGACATGGCTGATCACCGGCGGAGCCGGATACATCGGGGCGCATGTGGCACGTGCCATGGCCGAGGCAGGGGAACGGATCGTGGCGCTGGACGACCTGTCGGCGGGGATGCCCACCCGGCTGCCGGCGGGCATCCCGCTGGTCCAGGGCTCGGCCGGGGACGAGGACCTGCTCAAGCGGGTCCTCGCCGAGCACGCGGTGACGGGTGTGGTGCATCTCGCGGCCCGCAAGCAGGTGGCGGAGTCCGTGGCGCAGCCCACGCGCTACTACCAGGAGAACCTGGGCGCTCTCGCCACGCTGCTGGAGGCGGTCGCCGGGGCCGGGGTCGAGCGGTTCCTGTTCTCGTCGTCCGCGGCCGTCTACGGAAACCCGGACGTGGACCTCATCACCGAGGACACCCCGTGCGCCCCGGTGAACCCCTACGGCGAGACCAAGCTCGCCGGGGAGTGGCTGGTGCGGGCGGCGGGCCGGGCGCACGGCATCGCGACGACCTGTCTGCGCTACTTCAACGTGGCGGGCGCCGCGGCCCCGGAACTGGCGGACACCGGGGTCTTCAACATCGTCCCCATGGTCTTCGACCGGCTCACCCGGGACGAGGCCCCGCGGATCTTCGGCGACGACTATCCGACGCCGGACGGCACCTGTGTGCGTGACTACATCCACGTCGCCGATCTCGCCGAGGCGCACCTCGCGGCGGCCCGCCGGCTGTCGGCGCCGGGAGCCTCGGGCGATCTGACGGTGAACATCGGCCGCGGCGAGGGCGTCTCCGTACGCGAGCTGGTCACGCTCATCGGCGAGGTCACGGGCGAGGGCCGTCCGGCGCTCGTCGAGCCCCGGCGCCCCGGGGACGCCCCCCGCGCGGTCGCCTCCGCCGCCCGGGCCGCGGCCGAACTCGGCTGGACGGCCCGGCGCGGGACGCGCGAGATGGTCGAGTCGGCCTGGCAGGGATGGCAGCTGCACCACGGCCGCTGAGCGCCACGGCCGGGATGCCCGTGCGGCCGGTGACGGCACCGGGACTGCCCTGACCTGCGCTTCGTTTGCGCAGGTCAGGGCATATGACAACGGTGTTCAGTGCCGCGTTGCCCGATACCCCCCACCCGTAGTTGACTGTGTGTCCCGGGCGGATCACAGGAGGCGTTTCCCATGGGGGCAGGGCACGACCACGGTCATGCACACGGCCACGGCCACGGCTCGCCGACGACCGGAACCGCGGCCGCCGCGTACCGGGGCCGGCTGCGCGTGGCGCTGTCGATCACGATCGCCGTCACGGTGGTGGAGATCGTCGGCGGGGTGCTCGCCGACTCCCTCGCGCTGGTCGCGGACGCGGCGCACATGGCGACGGACGCCCTGGGGCTGGGCATGGCCCTGGTGGCCATCCATGTCGCGAACCGGCCGGCCAGCCCCCACCGCACCTTCGGGTACGCCCGCGCCGAGATCCTCGCCGCGCTCGCCAACTGCCTGCTGCTGCTGTGCGTCGGCGGATACGTCCTCTACGAGGCGGTCCAGCGGTTCTTCACGCCGGCCGACACCGAGGGCGGCCTCATGATCGTGTTCGGTCTGATCGGTCTGGTCGCGAACACCGTCTCACTGCTGCTGCTGATGCGCGGCCAGCAGCACAGCCTGAACGTACGGGGGGCGTTCCTGGAGGTGGCGGCCGACGCGCTGGGGTCCGTGGCGGTGCTGATCTCGGCGACGGTGATCCTCACCACCGGCTGGCAGGCGGCCGACCCGATCGCCTCGATCGTCATCGGTCTGATGATCGTGCCGCGCACCGTGAAGCTGCTGCGCGAGACCCTCGACGTGCTGCTGGAGGCCGCCCCGAAGAACGTCGACATGGCGGAGGTACGGGCCCACATACTCGCGCTGGACGGCGTCGAGAACGTCCACGACCTGCACGCCTGGACGATCACCTCGGGGATGCCGGTGCTGTCGGCGCACGTCGTGGTGCGCTCCGACGTACTGAACGCGATCGGCCACGAGAAGATGCTGCACGAACTCCAGGGCTGCCTGGGCGACCACTTCGACGTCTCGCACTGCACCTTCCAGCTGGAGCCGGTCGGCCACGCGGAGCACGAGGAACGGCTGTGCCACTGAGGCTGCCACGGCGGTCCGGTGGGCGCGTACGTCGTTCCGTCCACAACCCGACGTCCGCGCGCCCCCCTTACGGGCGGTTCCCCGTTCACCCCGACGGGCACGATCACCTACCGGGCGCCACCTGACGGCGTCCGGCCGGCGCCACCGCATGTCCCGCGTCGCCTCGCACGGGACATGCGGTGGCGCCGTGAAGTGCCGGGAGTGCCGGATTCGTACGGCAGACTTGGGGCGCGAGGACCGATGCTAAGGATGGGTATGCCGATCACACCTGCCACCGCGAAGCACAGTGCGTCGAACGGCGCCGCGGACGCGATTCTGCTGGAACTGGTCGACGAGAACGGTGTGACGATCGGGACCGCGGAGAAGCTCGCCGCCCATCAGCCGCCGGGACAGTTGCATCGCGCGTTCTCCGTGTTCCTCTTCGACGAGCAGGGCCGGCTGCTGCTTCAGCAGCGGGCGCTGGGCAAGTACCACTCCCCCGGTGTGTGGTCGAACACCTGCTGCGGCCACCCCTACCCCGGCGAGGCGCCGTTCGCGGCGGCGGCCCGGCGGACGTACGAGGAGCTCGGGGTGTCCCCGACGCTGCTCGCGGAGGCCGGCACGGTCCGTTACAACCACCCGGACCCGGACTCGGGCCTGGTCGAGCAGGAGTACAACCATCTGTTCGTCGGCCTGGTGCAGTCCACGCTGCGGCCGGACCCGGAGGAGGTCGGCGGGACCGCCTTCGTGAGCCCCGCCGAGCTGGCGGAGCGGCATGCGAAGGACACGTTCTCCGCGTGGTTCATGACCGTGCTGGACGCCGCGCGGCCCGCGGTGCGGGAACTGACGGGAACCTCCGCGGGCTGGTAGGACTGCCGGCCGGCGCGCACGGCCCGTGGTCAGTGCACGCGGACGGGCTTGAGCGGCAGGGCGGCCCAGATCACCTTGCCGCCGCTCGACGTGTGCTCGACGTCGCACACCCCGCCCGCCTCCAGGGTGATCTCGCGGACCAGCAGCAGCCCCCGGCCGCCCACCTGGGCGTGGTCGGCCTCCAGGGCGGTCGGGCGGTAGGGGTGGTTGTCCTCCACCGACACCCGCACCCATTCGGCTCCGACGGCCACCTCCACGGCGAGCGTCGGCGACAGGAGCGCCGCGTGCTTGACGGCGTTCGTCACCAGCTCCGAGACGATCAGCAGCAGACCCTGGACGAGGTCGTCGGAGGCCGGTACGCCCTGACGGTGGAGCAGGTCCCGCACGGCGTGCCGCGCCTGCGGGACGGAGACGTCGAGGGCGGGGGCGGTGAACCGCCACACGCCCTCGTACGGCAGCGGATCCGGGGGTCTCGCTCCGAGGAGCTCGCCCGCCACGCCCTCCGGTGTGTCTTCAGGGCGTGGGCCCACCCCGCGCCCGTGGTTCTCCATCGTCCGGTCGCCACCCTTGCGCTCGATTGTCACCACACGTCGAGTGTTGGTAACGCACAGCTCCACACCGGAGGACTGGACAGAAGTCAGCGCTTATTGAGCATTTCCGACCCTCATTGAACGATTTGATCGCCCAGAAGTCCGGATCCTGCCCCGATCGCGCCAACTTCGCGAACTATTCGGGTTGTACGGGTTTGCCGGGAAGGGGCTCGCGCCCGGCCGGTGGCCGACGGCCGCACCCGTCCGGCCTGCGGCTACGATCCGCCGCATGGAGCCCCAGCTGCTGCACCGTGTCACCGAGTCGGTGGCCACCGTCGTCATCCACCACCCGGCCAAGCGCAACGCCATGACCGCCGCGATGTGGCGGGCGCTGCCGCCCCTGCTGGACACCCTGGCCGCCGATCCGGACGTACGGGCCCTGGTGCTGACCGGCGAGGGCGACACCTTCTGCTCCGGAGCCGACATCTCCACCCTCAGGAGCTCGCCCGGGGAGGCACAGGGGCTGGCCGTGCTCGCCGAGGAGGCACTGGCCGCCTTCCCCAAGCCCACGCTCGCGGCGGTACGGGGGCACTGCGTGGGCGGGGGCTCGCAGCTCGCGGCGGCATGCGATCTGCGGTTCGCCGAGGAGGACGCGCTCTTCGGGGTGACCCCGGCGAAGCTGGGGATCGTCTATCCCGCCTCCTCGACCCGGCGGCTGGCCTCGCTGATCGGTCCGGCCGCCACCAAGTACCTGCTGTTCTCGGGCGAGCTGATCGACACGGCACGGGCGCTGCGGACGGGCCTGGTCGACGAGGTGCTGCCCGCGGGCGGTCTCGGCAAGCGGGTCGCCGAGTTCACCCGCGTCCTGGTCTCGCGCTCCCAGCTGACCCAGGCCGCGGCGAAGGAGTTCGCCGACGGACGCACCGACCGGGACGCCCACTGGGCCGAGCTGGCACGGGCCGCCGACGACACCGCCGAGGGCGTCGCCGCGTTCCTGGAGCGCAGACAGCCGCGCTTCACCTGGACCACGTCGGGCTGAACCTGCTGTTCCTGCGGAACTCCTCGACGAGGTGCGCGGGCGCCTTCCGCGGGGACCCCGCGTCGTAGGGCGGCTGCGGGTCGTACTCGGTCAGCAGCTGCACGGCCTGCGCCTGCTCGTCGCCGGCGATCCGGCCGAGCAGGGTGAGGCCCATGTCGATCCCGGCGGAGACTCCGGCGGCGGTGACGTACTTGCCGTCGGACACGACCCGCTCCCCCGTGGGCTCGGCACCGAAGCGCGCCAGGTACTCCAGGGCCAGCCAGTGGGAGGTCGCGCGGCGGCCCCGGAGCAGTCCGGCGGCGGCCAGCAGCAGGGAGCCGGTGCACACCGAGGTCGTCCAGGTGCTGGTCGTGTCCGCCGTGCGCAGCCAGCCGAGGAGGACCTCGTCGTCCATCTGCGGGTCTGTCCGGGGCCGCCGGGGACGACCACGATGTCGGGGTGCGGCACGTCCGCGAGGGCCCGGTCGGCGATCAGGGCGAGGTTCCCGGTGTCGGAGCGGACCGGGCCGGTGCGTTCGGCCACGAAGACGGTGTCGGCGTCCGGCAGCCGGCCGAGGGTCTCGTACGGGCCCACGGCGTCGAGGGCGGTGAACCGGTCGAAGGGCAGGATGGCGATCTGCATCGGGGGTGCCTTTCGGACTGGAGGCGGGCGTGGATCGTGGACGGTGGGCGCGGGCGAAGCGGCGCGGCAGGAGGGCCGCACGGGCGGCCGGCGCCTCCACGCTCAGGTCCCCGGCCGGATGCCCGGAGCGACGATCCGGATGCGGTGGCTGCCCGGAGTGTGGCTCTCCGCACCCGCGAACACCTCGACCGGACCGGTCACGTCAACGCTCCGCACGCCGTCGAAGAGGACGACGAGAACGGTTCGCCGCGCCATGCGTCCGAGTCTCGGCGGGCCCGGCGACGGCCGCAACGACGGGTGTCCCGCCTTTCCTGCCGTCGGCCGCCGGAGGCGGATCCGACGCGACACCGCCCCGTCGTCCCGCCTTGCTCCCAGGTTGTCGGCGCCACCTGCCACAATTGCCGCGCAACCTCAGTGGAGAAGGCGGTACGGGATCGTGACGACACCCGGGTCCATCGAAGTAGGGTCCATCGAAGGCAGGATCGCCGAGGAGCTCGGCGTACGGGAGCGGCAGGTCAAGGCTGCCGTCGAGCTGCTCGACGGCGGTGCGACGGTGCCCTTCGTCGCCCGCTACCGCAAGGAAGCGACCGAGATGCTCGACGACGCGCAGCTGCGCACGATCGAGGAGCGGCTGCGCTATCTGCGGGAGCTGGAGGAGCGGCGGACGGCGATCCTGGAGTCGGTGCGCGAGCAGGGCAAGCTCACCGACGAGCTCCAGGCGCAGATCCTGGCGGCCGAGACCAAGGCGCGCCTGGAGGACATCTACCTGCCGTACAAGCCCAAGCGGCGCACCAAGGCGCAGATCGCGCGCGAGGCGGGTCTGGAGCCGCTGGCCGAGGGGCTGCTCGGCGACCCGGCCGTGGCCCCCCTCGCGGCGGCCGCCGCGTTCGTCGACGCCGACAAGGGTGTCGCCGATGCGCAGGCCGCGCTGGACGGCGCCCGCGCGATCCTCACCGAGCGGTTCTCCGAGGACGCCGACCTCGTCGGCGAGCTGCGCGAGCGCATGTGGGTGCGCGGCCGTCTGGCCGCCAGGGTGCGGGAGGGCAAGGAGGAGGCGGGCGCCAAGTTCGCCGACTACTTCGACTTCGCCGAGCCGTTCACCGAGCTGCCCTCGCACCGGATCCTGGCGATGCTGCGCGGCGAGAAGGAGGAGGTCCTCGACCTCGTCCTGGAGCCGGAGGAGCCGACGGACGGCCCGAGCTCGTACGAGGGGATCGTCGCCCACCGCTTCGGCATCGCCGACCGCGGGCGGCCCGGTGACAAGTGGCTCACGGACACGGTCCGCTGGGCCTGGCGCACCCGGCTGCTGGTGCACCTGGGCATCGACCTCAGGCTGCGGCTGCGTACGGCCGCCGAGGACGAGGCGGTGAACGTCTTCGCGGCGAACCTGCGGGACCTGCTGCTGGCCGCCCCGGCGGGCACACGCGCGACGCTCGGCCTCGACCCCGGTTTCCGTACGGGCGTGAAGGTGGCCGTGGTCGACGCGACCGGCAAGGTGGTGGCGACCGACGTCATCTACCCGCACGTCCCGGCCAACAAGTGGGACGAGTCCCTCGCGAAGCTGGCCCGGCTGGCCGGCGAGCACGCGGTCGAGCTGATCGCCATCGGCAACGGCACGGCGTCCCGCGAGACCGACAAGCTCGCCGGTGACCTCATCACCAGGCACCCGGAGCTGAAGCTCACCAAGGTGATGGTGTCGGAGGCCGGCGCGTCCGTGTACTCGGCCTCCGCGTTCGCCTCGCAGGAGCTGCCCGACATGGACGTGTCGCTGCGCGGCGCGGTCTCCATCGCGCGCCGGCTCCAGGACCCGCTGGCCGAGCTGGTGAAGATCGACCCGAAGTCGATCGGTGTCGGCCAGTACCAGCACGACCTGTCCGAGGTGAAGCTGTCGCGCTCGCTGGACGCGGTGGTCGAGGACTGTGTGAACGGCGTCGGCGTGGACGTGAACACCGCGTCCGCCCCGCTGCTGTCGCGGGTGTCCGGCATCTCCTCGGGGCTGGCCGAGAACATCGTGGCCCACCGGGACGCCAACGGGCCGTTCAGGTCCCGTTCCCAGCTCAAGGGCGTTGCCAGGCTCGGCCCCAAGGCGTACGAGCAGTGCGCGGGCTTCCTGCGCATCCGCGGCGGCGACGACCCGCTGGACACGTCCAGCGTGCACCCGGAGGCGTACCCGGTGGTCCGGCGCATGGTGAAGACCTCGGGGCAGGAGGTGGCCTCGCTGGTCGGCAACACCTCGGTGCTGCGTTCACTCAGGCCGGACGACTTCGTGGACGAGAAGTTCGGTCTGCCGACGGTGACCGACATCCTCAAGGAGCTGGAGAAGCCGGGGCGCGACCCGCGGCCCGCGTTCAAGACGGCGACCTTCAAGGAGGGCGTCGAGAAGATCTCCGACCTGTCCTCCGGGATGATCCTGGAGGGGGTCGTCACGAACGTCGCGGCCTTCGGGGCGTTCATCGACGTCGGCGTCCACCAGGACGGTCTGGCGCATGTCTCGGCGTTGTCGAGGACGTTCGTGAAGGACCCGCGGGACGTGGTCAAGCCCGGTGACATCGTCAAGGTGAAGGTCCTCGACGTGGACATCCCGCGCAAGCGGATCTCGCTGACGCTGCGGCTGGACGACGAGGCGGCGGCACAGGACGGCGAGCAGCGGCAGGGCGGCGGCGGGCGTCAGCAGCGCGGCGGCCGTCCGCCCCAGCAGCGCCAGGGCCAGCCGCGGCAGGGCCAGGGGCAGCAGGGCCGGCAGGGCCAGGGGCGTGCCGGTGGCGGCGGTGGCCGGCCGGCTCCCGCCCCCGCCAACAGCGCGATGGCCGACGCGCTGCGCCGGGCCGGACTGCTCGACCCGAAGAAGGGCAAGGGCTGACACACCGAAGGGCCCGGCCCCGGTTCCGTCCGGGGCCGGGCCCTTCGCCGCCCGGTCGGCGTTCCGTCACCTAGCCGACGCCGACTGCTCCGTCAGCGTTCCGTCACCTTGCCGTCGGCGACCTCCAGGCGGCGGGTGACCTGCACCGCGTCGAGCATCCGGCGGTCGTGGGTGACCAGCAGGAGCGTGCCCTCGTAGGCGTCGAGGGCGGACTCCAGCTGCTCGATCGCCGGAAGGTCGAGGTGGTTCGTCGGCTCGTCGAGCACCAGGAGGTTGACCCCCCGGCCCTGGAGCAGGGCCAGCGCGGCGCGGGTGCGCTCGCCGGGTGACAGGCTCGACGCCTGACGCAGCACATGGTCCGACTTCAGACCGAACTTGGCCAGCAGCGTACGGACCTCGACCGGTTCGGTGTCGGGTACGGCCGCGCAGAACGCGTCCAGCAGGGTCTCCGTGCCGAGGAACAGCCCGCGGGCCTGGTCGACCTCGCCGACCAGGACACCGGAGCCCAGGGCGGCGTGTCCGGCGTCCAGCGGGATCCGGCCGAGGAGCGCGCCGAGCAGCGTCGACTTGCCCGCGCCGTTCGCGCCGGTGACCGCGACCCGGTCCGCCCAGTCGATCTGGAGCGACACCGGGCCGAACGTGAAGTCCCCGCGCCGCACCTCGGCGTCCCGCAGGGTCGCCACCACCGCGCCCGAGCGCGGCGCCGTGGCGATCTCCATCCGCAGCTCCCACTCCTTGCGCGGTTCCTCGACGGTATCCAGCCGCTCGATCATGCGCTGGGTCTGCCGGGCCTTCGCGGCCTGCTTCTCGCTGGCCTCGCTGCGGAACTTGCGGCCGATCTTGTCGTTGTCGTTGTTCGCCTTGCGCCGGGCGTTCTTGACGCCCTTGTCCATCCAGGAGCGCTGCATCTGCGCGCGGTCCTGGAGGGCGGCCCGCTTGTCGGCGTACTCCTCGTAGTCCTCGCGGGCGTGCCTGCGGGCGACGTCCCGCTCCTCCAGATAGGCCGCGTAGCCGCCGCCGTAGAGGTTCACCTGCTGCTGGGCGAGGTCGAGTTCGAGGACCTTGGTCACGGTGCGGGTGAGGAACTCGCGGTCGTGGCTGACGACGACGGTGCCCGCGCGCAGGCCGCTCACGAAGCGCTCCAGGCGCTCCAGGCCGTCGAGGTCGAGGTCGTTGGTGGGCTCGTCGAGCAGGAAGACGTCGTACCGGGACAGCAGCAGCGAGGCGAGTCCCGCGCGGGCGGCCTGGCCGCCGGACAGGGACGTCATCGGCTGGTCCAGGCCGATGCCGAGGCCGAGCGAGTCGGCGACCTCCTCGGCCCGCTCGTCGAGGTCGGCGCCGCCGAGGTCGAGCCAGCGCTCCAGGCTCGTCGCGTAGGCGTCGTCGGCCCCCGGGGCGCCGTCGACCAGGCCCTGGGTGGCCTCGTCCATCGCCAGCTGGGCGGCGGCGACCCCGGTACGGCGGGCGAGGAACTCGCGTACGCTCTCGCCGGGCCGCCGCTCGGGTTCCTGCGGCAGGTGCCCGACGGTCGCGGTCGGCGGGGAGAGCCTGAGCTCGCCCTGCTCCGGGGTGCTCAGACCGGCGAGCAGACGCAGCAGGGTGGACTTGCCCGCGCCGTTGGCACCGACGAGACCGATCACGTCCCCGGGTGCGACGACGAGGTCGAGCCCGGTGAAGAGCGAGCGGTCGCCGTGTCCGGCGGCGAGGTTCTTGGCGACGAGGGTGGCAGTCATCAGGTCGTCGATCCTAGTGGGCCGTCGGCGGGGCGTGCCTCGCGCGGCGGGCGGGCGGTGGCGGGAATCACGACGGCCGCAGCGGGCCGCGGGCCCGGCAGTCGCGGTGGTCACGGTCGCCCGTCGGCGAGGCGGTGCCGGTCAGCCGGGCAGCGCCGCCACCAGGACGCTCCCCGACGTCCTGGCCACCACGAAGGAGGCGCCCCGGACCGCCTTGGGGTCCAGGGCGATGCGGTGCCGGCCGGGTTCCAGGATGCCGTCGAAGAGCTCGTGGGTACGGGTGCGGGAGAGCCGGTCGAGACGGTAGGCGGTGAGGCGGACCCGGCAGGACGAGGTCACCTCGACGTCGGCCCCGCCGTCGGCGGCGGCCAGCCCGGTCAGCCGGCGCTGGTCGGCGGGGCTGCGGTCGAGGGCGTGCTCGATCCGGGCGACCAGGAGCGGGACGATGGGGGCCGGGCCGTCGACGTACGCGATGTCGAGCCCGGCGCGGTCGAAGGCGTCGCGTACGCCCGCGCGTTGCCCGGCGCCGACCGTGGCGCCGAAGACGACGGCGCCGTACGCGCGCAGTTCGTCGGCGGGCACGCCCTGCGCGTCGCGGGTGATGTCGGCGCCGATGCCGATGATGCGCAGGGCCGCGGCGAGTCTGGCCAGGAAGGCGACCCGGGCGCCGATCAGCAGCACACGGCGGCCCGTACGGGCGAAGGCGTCATGCCGGTCCCGGCCGGGTTCGCCGTCGCCGCCGTCGGCTCCGATGCCGCCGTCGGCGTCGCCGAGCAGCGCGTGCAGGGCCGCGCGGTACTCGTGGCCCCGGAAGCGGAAGGGGCCGATGCCGTGGTAGCCGTCGAGCTCCAGGTCGACGTCCGGCCGCGTCTGCCAGGCGAAGTCCCGCCAGACGTAGTCGTCGCCGTGCGCGTCGATGACGGCGGTGACCGCACCGCAGGCGAGGTCCGCGCACTCGGGACAGCCGTAGATGACGTGCCGTCCGCCGGGCAGTGGTGCGCCCGCCTCCAGCAGCAGGCCGCGGACCTGCTCGGTGAAGATCGCGGGCGGTACGTCGGAGGCGAGCGGGGAGACGGCGTCGAGGTCGCAGAGCCGGTGCAGCAGCGGGCGTCCGTCGACGACGAAGTCGAGGAAGTCCCGGTGGACCTGGTATCCGCCGCCGGCGAGCATCGCACCGGCGCGCGTCGCCGGGGCCAGGCCGAAGGTCGCGTACGCGGCAGACATGCTGTGGGTATTCCCAGCGTGGGGACGTTCCGATCACGGCATGACATATTCCGCCAAGTTCCCCGCGCGGCCAGGTACCTGATGCGGACCATTCACCTGATCTTCGCCGTACGCTCCGGCCTGCCCGCGGCGGAGCACAATTCGGTAGCAACTGGCCCGTCGTGGTGTTTACTTGACTCAGGCGACAGCTTGGGAGGGACAGTGCCCATACCCGGACTGGAACTGGTGGCCGCGGCGGCCGTCGGCTACCTCGTGAGGAAAGTGCGGCGGGTCGGCTCCCGCGCCGACGCCGAAGTCGACCGAGTCCTCGACGACGGCATGGACGCCCTGCACGAACTGGTCAGCGGGGTCGTCGGCGACGACCCGGCCGTCACCCGGCTGCTGGAGCAGGCCGGCGACGGCGAGGTGACCGAGCGCACGACACGGCGGGCCACGGACGCCATCGCCGACCTGGCGGAGGAAGACTCCGGCTTCGCCGCCGAGTTGGCCGCGGCCGTCGACCGCCTGCAACGCCACGAGGCCGGACTGGCGCAGCAGGGCGGCGTCAACGCGGCGCGTGACCTGCGGGTCGAGACCGGTGGCGTCGTGGTCGGCGGGAACGTCTCGGGAGGGGTGACGACCGGACAACACCCTTCGACGCCGGGACCGCACGAGGGCTGAGCGGTTCCGGAGAAGTCTCCGCACAGCCCACGATCGCGGCCCGCACGGCGGCGGTCGCCGGCGGAGTCGTGGCCACGCGCATCGACCATCTGCATCTGACGACCGCGCCGCCGAACGCGCCGGTCACCCGTCCGAGGCCGATCCAGGCCCTTCCCTCGCGCAACGCGGCGTTCACCGGGCGGACCGCCCTCCTGGAGCGTGTCGACGCGAGCATGCGGCACACGCGGGAGGACGGCGTCGAGGACCACGGAGTGGTGTCCCTCATCGGGATGGGCGGCATCGGCAAGACCCAACTGGCCCTCGAATACACCCATCGCCACGCCGACGAGTACGGGCTGGTGTGGTGGGTGGGCGCCGACCAGCTCGCCGCGGTGATGGCGAGCCTCACCGCGCTGGCCTCCCATCTGGGACTGACCGCCGCCCAGCCGTCCCTGCTGATCCGGGCCCTGTGGGTGGAACTGGCGGCCAGGCGGGACTGGCTGCTGGTGTACGACAACCTTGACGATCTCGGCGCCATGAACGACCTGCTCCCGCCCGACGGAGGGAAGCTGCTCATCACCGGCCGCGATCCCCGGATCGGACGGATCGGTACCCGCATCGACGTCACCGAGTTCGAGCGGGACGAGTCGATCACGCTGCTGTCGCGCCGCTGCCCCTCCCTGTCGCCCGACGACGCCGACCGGGTCGCCGCCGCGGTGGGCGATCTGCCCCTCTCGGTGGAGCAGGTCGGCTGCTTCCTGGACGAGACCGGCCTGGCGACCTCCGACTACCTCAGGCTCCTCGGGTCCCAGCCCGCCGCCAGCGGCCTGGACGACCGCACCGTCTCGGCGCACCCCGGCCTGGTGTCGGTGGTGGTCACCAGCCGGGACCGACTGGTGACGACCGCGGGTCCGGCGGCCGCCGCCCTGCTCGACCGGCTCGCGTTCCTCGCCCCGGAGCCGATCCCGCTGGGCTCCGACCCCGCCGTCGGGCCGCCCCGGTTCGGCGTCCGGCTCGGCGACACCGCGACGGCCGCGCTGGCCGTCCGCAAGATCGTCACCCTCGGGCTGGCCCGGCACGCCGACAACGCCCTCCAGATGCACCGCCTCGTGCACGCCCTGCTCCGGGAGAAGCTTCCGTCCGACGAGCGCGGGGTGGTTCACCACGCCGCCGAGGAACTGCTCGCCACGATCGCCCTGGGCGACCCGGACACACCCGAGTCCTGGCCCGAGTACGGGCTGGTCGTCCCGCACGTCCGGGAACTGCTGTCGTCCGCCGCGGCCCTGCCCGGGACCCAGCTGGACGCGGAGGCGTTCCGCACCCTGGTCCTGAAGGTGCAGCGGTACCTGTACTTCTCGGGCCAGTCCCGGTCCGCGGTCGACATCTGCCGGATGACCCAGGAGTCCTGGACGGACCGGCTCGGCCCCGACCATCCCGACACGCTCCACTCCGGCTACAACCTCGCGTCCAACCTCTTCGAGCTCGGTGAGTACGCGCGGGCCCGCGAGGTCGACCAGGACGTCTGGGACCGGCGGCGCCGGACCCTCGGCAGGGACCACCAGGACACCATCCGCTCGGCGCACCAGCTCGCGGCCGACCTCTGCGACCTGGGGGACTTCGCCGGGGCGCGGGCGCTGGACGAGGAGGGGTGGAAGCATCGCCGCCGGCTGCTGGGCGAGCACCACCCCGACACCCTTCAGTCGGCCCACTACCTGGGGTCCGACCTGTATGAACTCGGCGAGCTCGAACGGGCCCGCGACATCAACGAGGAGGTCTGGAGGCGGCGTCGGCAGGTCCTCGGCAGGGATCACCCCGACACCCTGCACTCCGCGCACCACCTCGCCTCCGACCTGTGCGACCTGGGCCGGCTGGAGCGGGCCCTGGAGATGCAGCGGTGGGTGCTGGGCCAGCGGCGCCAACTCCTGGGCGAGGACCACCCGGACACCCTGCGCTCGACGCACTACCTGGCCATCACGCTCCACCGGATGGCCGACTATCCGCAGGCACGGGCGCTGAACGAGGACGTCTGGAACCGGCGCCGGCAGCTGAACGGCGACAACCATCCCGACACGCTGCGCTCGGCCTACAGCTTCGCGGACGATCTGTGCGCCCTCCAGGACTACATCCGCGCCCGCGAACTGCACCACGACACCTGGGAACGGCGCTGCCGTGTCCTGGGCGAGGACCACCCGGACACCCTGCGCTCGGCCCGCGCCCTCGCCGAGGTGCCCCTGCCTCCGTGATCAGCCGTCGCCGAGTTCGGCCCAGAGACCGGCGATCACCGCCGCGGCCCGGTCGATGACCTCCGGGTCGCGCAGCAGCGCCATCCGCAGATGCCTGCGGCCCAGGTGCGGTGAGTTCCAGTAGAACCGCTCGCCGGACAGGACGTGGACGTCCCGCTCGGCGAGCAGCCTGCGCACGCGCTCTCCGTCCAGTCCGTCGGCGGTCACCTCCAGCCAGGCCAGGCCCAGCTTCCGGGTGTCGTCCGTCCGCAGGAACGAACCGGGGACGGCGTTCTGGAAGAGCGTCCGGTTCCGCGCGACCAGTTCACGCAGATAGCGGCCGCCGTCCTCCTCCGCGAGACGCACGAACTCCGTGATCAGCCGGACGGTGAAGGGCGAGAGGTGGAGCAGGAAGTCCGAGTGCATCGCCGCGATCTCGCCGGTCAGCCTCGGCGAGACGCTGAGGAAGGGCGCCTTCAGCTCGGCCGCGGGCCAGACCTTTCCCGTGTCCTCGATGACCACGCAGTCGATTCCGGAGTCGGCGAGGATCCGGTAGTGGTCGTAGACCTGCTCGTCGGACAGGTAGACCCGGAAGCAGCCGTCGAGAACGAGCAGTTTCCCCTCGGCCCGGCAGTATTCGACGATCCGGGTGAACGCCTGCTCGTCGGTCACGGTGCCGGTGGGGTTGTTCGGGCTCACCAGGAAGACCGCGTCCGCGGTGAGCGTCTCCAGCAGCCCCTCCAGCGCGGCCGCTCCCTCCGTCAGCACGGTCTCCGGGAACGGCTGGAGCGGGATGCGGTGGCGCCGCAGGATGTCGGCGATGTTGTCGAAGCAGGGTTCGATCAGGGCCACGGAAAGTCCCCTGAGGCGCAGCAGATTGGCCACGATCTCGACGGCCATCGAGGCCGAGTAGGACATCAGTCCCGTGAAGTGCTCAGGGATGTACGACTGTGCGCCGAGCGCGAGGTAGCGGCGGATGTACTCGGCCTCGGCCAGCCGCCCGCCCCGGCGGTCGGATTCGGAGAAGAATCGCGCCGAATCGGCGATGATCGCGAATTCGGCGTCGGTCCAGGAGCGGAACGCGTGACCGTCCGACAGATTGTTCTCGAACGGCAGGGCGTCCACCTCCTCCTGCGTGAGATTGCGCTCGCTCACCCTCACCCCCGTGTCCGGACCGGCCGTCCCTCACCGTGTGCCGCTTCCGATCGTCCCTCTCGGCTCTCGTCGTCCGCAAGGTGCCGATCTCCCCTTTGATCCCGTGCCGGTGATATTTACGGCTTCCGGCACTCCGTCCGGCGCACCTGTCCTGTCGTCCGTACCGGTTTCCGTGCCCACGGGAGTACGCCGAGGAGGCGGCCGCGCTCGCGGCCGCCTCCCGCCGAGCCGCTGCGGAAGCCGGCTGTGCGCCGCTAGGGGATCCGGTGGACGGCCGACGGCTCCCGTACGCCGGCCGGGGTCTCGGCAGCGGTCGTGACCTGCGCCGCTCGCGCGGAGGCGGGCGCGGAGTACGCCGATCCGGCCGTGGCCCTCGCGAAGGCGGCCGCGCCGCCGACGAACGGCACCCGGGCCGAGGTGCGGGACAGGTCCAGGGCGACGGTCGGGGTGGTGGACGGCGGATCGATGAGGTCCCGGTCCGTGCCCGCCACGATCAGCGCCAGCCGGTGGCCCGCGGGCACCACGTGGTCGGTGGCGGCCAGGTCGAGGGTGATGGTGTACGTCCGGCCCGGGACGAGCGGGACGCCGTGCCGGGCGGAGGCGTAGTGGCCGAGGTCGGCCCAGCCGCGGCTGAGGACCGTGAAGCCGACGTCGGCGGTCTTCGCCCGGGTCTCCTTGAAGCAGGCGCTGTCGCCCGCGCTGCTCACGCCCCAGCAGGTGCGGTCGGTGAGGGTGGTGATCCCCTCGCCGTTCGCCGCGTAGTCGCGGACGGTGTCCGGGCCGAGGTCGACCAGGACGGCCGTGAGGTGGGCCGAGGCGGTCGTCGGGGTCGCGGCGACGGTGACCTTCGAGGAGCCGGACAGCCGCAGGTCCGTGGTGAGCGGCCCGGTGACGAAGCCGGCCTTCTCGGGCGTGGCGGTGTCGGTCCGCGCCGCCCAGTCGCTCTCGTCGAGCCGCGGGTCGTCGGTGAAGGTCGCGGTGCCGGTGCCGTGCTCGAGGCCCAGGGTGCCGACGCCCGCCGTGGCGCCGGCCGCCGGATGCAGGGTGGTCGCCCGGGTTCCGTGCGGCGGCCAGACCGTGGAGGTGGCCCACTGGTCGGGGTGGCGTTCGATGTCGGCCATGGGTTCGCGGTCGATGCCGTTGTCGTAGCCGAGGAGTTCGTGGTCGAACCAGCGGTGCAGGGTGTCGACCCAGGCGGCGCGGCGGAAGTCGAACGGGTCGACGTGACCGGTCTGGGAGAGCCAGATCTTGCGTTCGACGCCGTTGCGGGCGAGGGCGTCCCACCACTGGCCGAAGTTCTTGGTGCGGACGTTGAGGTCCTGCATGCCGTGGACCAGGAAGACGCTCGCCCGTACCCGGCCGGCGTCCTTGACGTAGTCGCGCTCGGTCCACAGGCCGGTCCAGTCGCCGGTGCGCGGGGCCTGGTCGACGAGTTTCTGCTGGACGGCAGCGCACCTGGTGCGGGCGTCGGGGCTGTCGACGTAGTCCGAGAGCCAGTCGGGGCCCGAGTCGTAGAGCGGGGCGCCCTGGGCGAAGTAGTAGTCGTACCAGGAGGAGATGGCGCTGATCGGGACGATCGTCTTCAGTCCCCTGACGCCGGTGGCGGCGACGCCGTTGGCGATGGTGCCGTCCCAGCTCTTGCCGATCATGCCCGTTCTGCCGTTGGTCCAGCCGGCCTTCACCGTGGTCGTCCCGGTGCGGGTGGTGTACGCCCTGGCCCGTCCGTTGAGCCAGTCGATCACCGCCTTCGCGGACTGGATGTCGGAGCGGCCACCGACGTCGACGCAGCCGTCGGAGCGGTTGGTCCCGGCGAGGTCGACGCCGACGAAGGCGTAGCCGCGGGGCACGAAGTAGTTGTCGTAGAACAGCGGCATCTGGACGACGTTCCCGGCGGCGCCGTAGGTCTTCAACTGGCTCTCGTTGCCCCGGCCGCAGCACGAGTAGTACGGACTGGCGTCCATGATGACGGGCACTTTGCGGCCCTCGCGGGCGGGTTCGGCGGGCCGGACGATGTCGGCGGCGACCCGGTCGGTCTTCCCGTCGCCGTCCGAGTCGAGGCCGGTGTCCACCCAGACGGCCTCGCGGATGGCGTCGGCGTACGAGTAGACAGGTCGGCTCTCCCGCACGGCGGCCCGGGCGGCCGCGGGGGTGAGGAAGGCAGCCATCAGGGCTGCGACGGCCAGGGTCGCGAGCGTTCTCCAGGTCATGAAGCGCGTGCGTTTCGGCATGCGCGGACGGTACCCCGGCCAACTCCCTTACAGAAGACCACATCTGAGTGGGCGTCGGAATGCGAGCGGGTACGTGTCGGCCGAATGGCGATCGTGTGACACGAGGGGCTGTGGACAGGTCTGCGGCCACCGGGACTGAATAGGCTCCGAACAGACCTCATGTCCCGACGACTTGGAGTTCTCGTGCACCGCAGAATCTTCGTGCCGGGCGTGCTCGCGGCGGCCTCCCTCCTGCTGGCGATCCCGGCCTCGGCCGCAGGCTACGCACCCGGCGCCCCGGGCATCGGCGATCCCTATTACCCGTACTACGGCAACGGCGGTTACGACGTCTCCCACTACGACCTCCGGCTGACCTACCGGCCGGCGACGGACGAGCTGGAGGGCACGGCGACCATCCAGGCGCGGACCACGCAGGACCTGTCCAGCTTCGACCTGGACTTCCTGCTGGACGTGAGCGAGGTGCGGGTCGACGGCGCCAGGGCGGCCTTCGCCACCTCCGGTCAGCACGAGCTGGTGATCACCCCGAAGAGCCCGCTCCCGAAGGGCACGCCGGTCACCCTGGTGATCCGCTACAGCGGGGTGCCGTCGACGAAGAGCGCCTACGGGTTCAGCACCTGGCACCGCACACCCGACGGCGCGGTCGCGGCCGACGAGCCCGAGTCCGCCTGGTGGTGGTTCCCGAGCAACGACCATCCGCTGGACAAGGCGACCTACGACGTGTCGGTGGCCGTGCCGGACGGTACGCAGGCCATCTCCAACGGCACCCTCCAGTCCGCGGTGTCCAAGCTGGGCTGGACCCGCTACAGCTGGCGGTCCGCCAAGCCGCAGGCGACCTATCTGACCACCCTGGCGATGGGGAAGTTCGACGTCACGACGGGCACCTCCGAGGGCGGTGTCCCGGTCGTCAACGCCTACAGCGCGGACCTCGGCGACAACGACGGGGCGGCACGGGCGAGCGTGGAGCGCACCGGCGAGATCGTCGACTGGCTGAGCGGCTATTTCGGGCCGTATCCGTTCAGCTCGGCGGGCGGCTACGTGCCGAACACGACCACCGGGTTCGCCCTGGAGACCCAGACCCGCGTCTACTACAGCCCCCGGCAGTTCGCGAGCGGCTCCAACACCTCGGTGGTCGTGCACGAGCTGGCCCACCAGTGGTACGGCGACTCCGTGTCCCTCAAGGGCTGGAAGGACATCTGGATCAACGAGGGGTTCGCGCGCTACGCGCAGTGGCTGTGGTCCGAGCACGAGGGCGAGGGCACGACCCGGGAACTCGCCGACTACGTGTACGCCTCGCACCCGGCCGACGACGCGTTCTGGTCCGTGAAGCCCGGTGACCCGGGCCCGGACGGCCAGTTCGACATCGCCGTCTACGACCGCGGAGCCCTGGCGATCCAGGCGCTGCGCGACACGATCGGCGACGACGCGTTCTTCAAGGTCCTGAAGGGCTGGCCGCAGGAGCACGCGTACGGCAACGCGTCGGTCGACGACTTCCGGGCGTACGCCGAGCGGGTGTCCGGGAGGTCGCTCACGGCCCTGTTCGACACCTGGCTGTTCCAGCCGTCGAAGCCGGCCGCGACGACGGCCGCCCCGACGGCCTCCCTCGCGCGGGCCGCCAGGACGCCCGTGCAGCCCGCGTCGTGGAAGAGCATCGAGGCCACGAACGACGTCCACGGACGCTGATCGCCCGCGGAGGCGCCGGACGGCCCGGAGCGAGAGCCCCGGGCGGTGCGGCCCCTCCGCGCCGGTCGGTGCGGCCCCTCCGCACCGGGCCGTCCGGCCGCTCCCGCCCCGAGCCGGCGTCCGAGGGTCTACTGCCGTGCGGTGGTGCCCGCCTCCGACGCGGCGACGCGGGCGAGGAGCTCGTCCCGGCCGATCGCGTCGGCCACGGTGGCCGGCACGGTGCAGGCGTGGGCGCCGGCCACCGTGCCGTACCGGGCGCAGCGCTGCGGTGCCTCCCGGTTCAGCCAGCCGAAGAGGAACGCGGCGGCGAAGGCGTCGCCCGCGCCGTTGGAGTCCACCACCGGTGACGGGGGCGCGAGCGCCGGTACGCGGGTCAGCTCGTCGTCGGCGAGCAGATAGGCGCCCTCGGCTCCGGCCATGGCCACGACCACCTCGGCCCGGCCCCGGTCGACGATGCGGCGCATGGTCCGCTCGGGGTCGGACAGCGCGGTGGTGGACAGGAAGACGACGTCCGCGGCATACGCGAACGACTCGTGGTAGGGGTTCACCCCGTCCCAGTTGTGCAGGTCGGTGGAGATGCTCACGCCTGCCTCGCGCAGCACGGGCAGCGCGTGCTCGCACGGCTGGGTGATGGACACGTGCGCGTGCCGGCTGGCCTCGGCCAGGGCCCGGACCGTGGCCTCGGGGAGGCGGTCGTCGGGGTGGCCGCGGCTGCTGTCGTACAGGGAGAGACGGCGGCCGTCCGGGCTCACCAGGTTCACGGCGCGCTTGGTCCCCGCGGGCTGCGGGATCGCGGTGAGGGGGATGCCCTTCTCCCGGTGCAGGGCGCGCACCAGTTCGCCCTCGGGGTCGTCGCCGAGCAGGTCCAGATGGTGGGTGCGCAGGCCGAGGGCGCTCAGGCCGAGGGCGACGAAGTCTCCGGTCTGTCCGGCGCGCGCCCGGATCCCGCTGTCGATCATGTAGCTGTCGGCGTACGGGAGCGGCAGCTCCGGCACGTACACGATCGTGTCCACGCCCGCTCCGCCCAGTACCAGGACGTCGATGTCACGGCTCAACTCGGCATCTCCCCATGGTCGTACACCGTCACTCGGATGCCCCGGCGCACCAGTCGCTCCTCGACGAGCGGCTCGACGCGGGGCCACTTGCCACCGGCCAGTCCGCAGCCTATCCGGGGCATGTGGACCGACGCGTCCAGTTCGATCACCCGGTCGGCCAGGCGTCCCAGTGCCGTGTCGATGGCCTCGTAGCGCACGGGGACACCCTTGCTGCCGGTTCTGATGCCGTGCTGGCCGATCATGTTGGCCACCCACACATACGGTTCGACCCGGACGAGTTGCAGCGCGCCCAGGCCGAAGTCGTTCGACGCGCGGGCTCGGTGCCAGGCGCGGTACGCCGCCTCCGGCTCGGGCCAGCGGCGCGACACGGCAAGGACGAAGCCCTTGCCCCAGCCGCCCATGTCGTTGCAGACATGGGCGATCACCTTGACGCCCCGCCCCGCCGGGACGGTCGCGTCTCCCCGGACATACGTGATCTCCCCCATGCCGCCACCGTAGGCGATGCCACTGACAGCGCCGCTCCGTCGCAGCAGGACTGTCACAGCGGGAGTGGGACAGCGATACTGCTACGCATGACGACCGACGCCGGGGAGCAGGAGCCGACCCTCACCATCGACGAGTTGGCCGCCCGCACGGGCGTCACCGTGCGCACGGTGCGCTTCTACGGCACCAAGGGTCTGCTGCCGCCGCCGGAGATCGGTCCGCGCCGGGTGGGGCACTACGGCCGCGAGCACCTCGCGCGGCTGGCGCTGATCGAGGAGTTGCAGCACCAGGGCATGACGCTGGCGGCGATCGAGCGCTATCTGAGCCGGCTGCCCTCGGACCTGAGCGCGCAGGACCTCGCGCTGCACCGCGCGGTGGTCGCCTCCTGGGCGCCGGACGCGGTGGAGTCGGTGTCCCGTGCGGAGCTGGGGCGCCGGGCGGGGCGGCCGCTGGCCGAGGAGGAGGTGGACCGGCTGGTGGCGATGGACGTCGTCGAGCGGACGCAGGACGGCTACCGCGTCGACCTCGGGCTGTTGCGGCTCGGCGTGGAGCTGTTGGACGTACCGCTGGCCGAGGAGTCGGTCCTCGCGGCCAGGAAGGTGCTCCTGGAGCATTCGCGGGCGGCGGCGCACGAGCTGTCCCGGCTGTTCCGCGGCGAGGTCGGACAGCGCGACGCCCGCGCGGTGAAGGAGCTGTCCGCGCACATGCAGCCGCTGATCGTGCAGGCGCTGCTGACCACGTTCCAGCGGTCGCTCAGGGAGGAGCTGCGCGAGTGGCTCCCGGACACGTCCGCGACCGCCGCCCTCCCGGACACCTCCGCGACCGGTACCTGAGGGCGTGCGGCCGCGGTGGGGGCGGGGGTGTGGCCACGAAGGC
>NZ_JBEOWS010000056.1:0-36219 GCF_040296125.1 Streptomyces sp. NPDC002265
GCCACCGATGACGGTGTCATCGGTGGCCCGGCGGTACGGACGACGGGTCAGGCCTTGCGGGCCCGTGCCGTCTTCTTCGCCGGTGCGGCCTTCTTCGTGGCGCCCGCGGCCTTCTTCGTCGCCGTGTTGTTGGCGGTCGTGGTCGTTCTGACCGTGGCCGTCTTCTTCGTGGCCGACCTGGCGGCGACCGTCTTGGCGGCCGTCTTCCGGCGCGAGGCCTGCGCCGGGACGGCGTCGCTGATCCGGTCGGGGGACAGGATCTCGCGCAGGAACTTGCCGGTGTGGCTGGCCGGGACCCCGGCGACCTGCTCGGGCGTGCCCTCCGCGATGACGAGGCCACCGCCGGCGCCGCCCTCGGGCCCCATGTCGACGACCCAGTCCGCGGTCTTGATCACGTCGAGGTTGTGCTCGATGACGATGACCGTGTTGCCCTTGTCGACCAGGCCGGACAGGACCTTCAGCAGCTTGCTGATGTCCTCGAAGTGCAGACCGGTGGTCGGCTCGTCCAGGACGTAGACCGTGCGACCGGTGGAGCGCTTCTGCAGTTCGCTGGCGAGCTTGACGCGCTGGGCCTCGCCGCCGGACAGGGTGGTGGCGGACTGGCCGAGCCGGACATAGCCGAGGCCGACGTCCTTGAGGGTCCTGAGGTGCCGGGAGATCGCCGGGACGGCCTCGAAGAAGTCCGTCGCCTCCTCGATCGGCATGTTCAGCACGTCGGCGATGGACTTGCCCTTGTAGTGGACGTCCAGGGTCTCCCGGTTGTAGCGGGCGCCGTGGCAGACCTCGCACGGGACGTACACGTCCGGGAGGAAGTTCATCTCGATCTTGATGGTGCCGTCGCCCGCGCAGTTCTCGCAGCGGCCGCCCTTGACGTTGAAGGAGAAGCGGCCGGGCAGATAGCCCCGGACCTTCGCCTCGGTCGTCTCCGCGAACAGCTTGCGCACATGGTCGAAGACACCGGTGTACGTCGCCGGGTTCGACCGCGGGGTGCGGCCGATGGGCGACTGGTCGACGTGCACGACCTTGTCGACGAGGTCGTCGCCGTCCACGCGCGTATGCCGTCCGGGCACGTTCCGCGCGCCGTTCAGCTCACGGGCCAAATGGGTGTAGAGGATGTCGTTGACCAGGGTCGACTTGCCGGACCCGGACACGCCGGTGACCGCGGTGAACACGCCCAGCGGGAAGGACACGTCGATGTCCTGGAGGTTGTTCTCCCGGGCGCCGTGCACCGTGAGCTGCCGGGACGGGTCGAGCGGGCGCCTGATGTCGGGGACCGGGATGGCCTTCTTCCCGGACAGGTACTGCCCGGTCTGCGACTCCGCGTTGGCGAGCAGCCCCTTCAGGTCGCCGCTGTGCACGACCTTGCCGCCGTGTTCGCCCGCGCCGGGGCCGATGTCGACGACCCAGTCGGCGACCTTGATGGTGTCCTCGTCGTGCTCGACGACGATGAGCGTGTTGCCCATGTCGCGCAGCCGGACCAGTGTCTCGATCAGCCGGTGGTTGTCGCGCTGGTGCAGGCCGATGGACGGCTCGTCGAGGACGTAGAGGACGCCGACGAGTCCGGAGCCGATCTGGGTGGCCAGACGGATGCGCTGGGCCTCGCCGCCGGAGAGGGTGCCGGCCGCGCGGTTGAGCGAGAGGTAGTCCAGGCCGACGTCGACCAGGAACCGCAGGCGCTCGTTGACCTCCTTGAGCACGCGCTCGGCGATCTTCTTGTCACGGGCGTTCAGCTTCAGTTCGCCCAGGAAGTCGGCGCAGTCGCTGATGGACATCGCCGAGACCTCGGCGATCGACTTCTCCATGATCGTGACCGCGAGGACGATCGGCTTCAGGCGGGTGCCCTGGCAGGTGGGGCAGGGCACCTCGCGCATATAGCCTTCGAAGCGCTCACGGCTGGCGTCGCTCTCGGCCTCGCCGTGCCGGCGCTTGACGAACGGGACGGCACCCTCGAAAGCGGTCGTGTAGACACGCTCGCGCCCGTAGCGGTTGCGGTAGCGGACCTCGATCTGGGTCTTGTGGCCGTACAGCAGGGCCTTCCTGGCGCGCTGCGGCAGGCCCGCGAAGGGGATGTCCGTCCGGAAGCCGAGCGCCTCCGCCAGGGCACCGATCAGCCGGCCGAAGTAGTCCTTGGTGTGCCCGTGCGACCAGGGGTGGATGGCGCCCTCGTCGAGGGACTTGTCCTCGTCCGGGACGATCAGTTCCGGGTCGACCTCCATGCGCGTGCCGATGCCGGTGCACTCGGGGCAGGCGCCGAAGGGCGAGTTGAAGGAGAAGGAGCGGGGCTCCAGCTCCTCGAAGGACAGGTCGTCGTACGGGCAGTACAGGTGCTCCGAGTACATGCGCTCGCGCTCGGGGTCGTCCGCGGCGAGGTCCACGAAGTCGAGCACGACCATGCCGCCGGACAGGCCGAGGGCGGTCTCCACCGAGTCGGTGAGGCGGCGCTTGGCCGACTCCTTCACCGTGAGGCGGTCGATGACCACCTCGATGGTGTGCTTCTCCTGCTTCTTCAGTGCGGGCGGGTCGGAGAGCTGGATCGTCTCGCCGTCCACGCGGGCGCGGCTGTACCCCTTGGTCTGGAGGTCGGCGAACAGGTCGACGAACTCGCCCTTGCGCTCACGCACCAGCGGCGACAGTACCTGGAAGCGGCTCCCCTCCGGCAGCTCCAGGACCTTGTCGACGATGGCCTGCGGCGACTGGCGCGAGATCGGCCGGCTGCACTCGGGACAGTGCGGCTTGCCGATGCGGGCGAAGAGCAGCCGGAGGTAGTCGTAGACCTCGGTGATGGTGCCGACCGTCGAACGCGGGTTGCGCGAGGTCGACTTCTGGTCGATCGAGACCGCCGGGGAGAGGCCTTCGATGAAGTCGACGTCCGGCTTGTCCATCTGGCCGAGGAACTGGCGGGCGTACGAGGAGAGCGACTCCACGTAACGGCGCTGCCCCTCGGCGAAGATCGTGTCGAAGGCCAGCGAGGACTTGCCCGACCCGGACAGGCCCGTAAAGACGATGAGCGAGTCTCGTGGAAGGTCGAGCGAGACATTCTTCAGGTTGTGCTCGCGCGCGCCACGGACGATGAGACGGTCGGCCACGCCGGTCCGCACCTTTCTTGAGAGAAGAGACAGGGGCGAGCCCCTGTGCTTCTCAGACTAGGGGGAGCCACTGACAACGCCGGTCGGATTCCAGGACGCATAACAATCCCCGCCCCTCCAGCATGCCCGACGCCGCACTCGACCCTATAGCACGTGCATTCGATTTGTGGGCCCGGTCTACATCCTTCACCCGAAGGAGTGGCGGGGCTAGGGTCGACCTCATGATTGATCACGCACGTGACCTGGCGTCTGTACGTGACGCGACCGACCGGCTGCTCGCCGCAGTCTCCAAACTGGACAACGCCTCACTGGCCGAGGCGTCACGGCTGCCCGGCTGGAGCCGTGGACACGTCCTCGCCCACCTCGCCCGCAACGCGGACGCCCTCGTGAACGTCCTCGAGGGACGCCCCATGTACCCCACCGCCGAGACCCGCGCCGCCGACATCGAGCGGGACGCGCCCCGGCCCCTCGACACGCAGCTCGCCGACCTGCGCAAGAGCGCCGACCGATTCCAGGAGACGGGCGCCGCGCCGGCGGACTGGTCGCGCACGGTGCAGCTGCGCAACGGGGTCAGCGACACCGCCGCCCGCGTGCCGTTCCGGCGCCTGGTCGAGGTCGAGCTGCACCACGTGGACCTCGGGATCGGCTACGAGGCGGAGGACCTGCCGGCGGAGTTCACGGAACGGGAGATCGAGTTCCTGATCGACCGGTTCGCCGGGCACGCCGACGTACCGTCCACCCGCCTCACCGACGGCACACGCACCTGGGACACGGGCAGGTCGGCGGCCGAACCCGAGGTCACCGTCACCGGGTCGCCCGCGGACCTGCTCTGCTGGCTCGCCGGCCGGCGCGACGGATCCGCACTGACGGTGACCGGAGCGGCGCTTCCGACGCTGCCTCCGCTGTAGCCATGAGCGGCCCCGGGCCGCTCTCCGGCTATAGGCTGACCGCCATGACGTACAGCGGACAGGTGACGGTCGGCGGCCCGGCGGACGTGCACGAGCTCAAGGACCTGATGATCACCAAGATCGCGGTCGGCCCGATGGACAACAACGCCTACCTGTTGCGCTGCCGGGCCACCGACGAGCAGTTGCTGATCGACGCGGCCAACGACGCCGACACCCTGCTCGGCATGATCGGTGACGACGGCATCGCGTCCGTCGTCACCACCCATCAGCACGGCGACCACTGGCAGGCGCTCGCCGCGGTCGTCGCGGGCACCGGCGCCCGCACCCACGCCGGACGGGCGGACGCCGAGGGCATCCCGGTGCCGACCGACGTCCTGGTCGACGACGGCGACATCATCCGGGTGGGCCGTGTGGAGCTCACCGCGCGCCATCTGGTCGGGCACACGCCGGGATCGATCGCCCTCGTCTACGACGACCCGCACGGACACCCGCACGTCTTCACCGGGGACTGCCTCTTCCCGGGTGGCGTGGGCAACACGCGCAAGGACGCGAAGGCGTTCGCCAGCCTCATCCACGACGTCGAGACGAAGATCTTCGACGTCCTCCCGGACGAGACCTGGGTCTACCCGGGGCACGGTAACGACACCACGCTGGGTGCCGAGCGCCCGCACCTGCCGGAGTGGCACGCGCGGGGGTGGTGAACCTCCCCCGCCCGGCGGGCGCGTGGCACCGGACCACGCGCCCGGTACGCATCATGCGCGCGCGTCGACGCGCGCCGGACTATGCGCCGGCCTGCGCGGGTCCGGCCAGCGCGGCCACCCGCTCCACTCCGAACACATACCCCTGCACCCCGCAGCCCGCGATGACGCCGTCGGCGCGCAGCGAGACGTACGAATGGTGCCGGAACGACTCACGCCGGTGGATGTTGGAGATGTGCACCTCCAGCACCGGCAGGCCGTCGCAGGTGTTGAGCGCGTCCAGGATCGCCACCGAGGTGTGCGAGTAGGCGCCCGGATTGATCACGATCCCGCAGTGGTTCAGCCGCGCCTCGTGAATCCAGTCGATCAGCTCGCCCTCGTGGTTGGACTGGCGGAAGTCCACCGTGCCGCCGTGCGCCGCCGCCGCCTCGACGCACAGGGACTCGATGTCGGCGAGGGTGTCGGAACCGTAGATCTCCGGCTGGCGCTGTCCCAGGAGATTCAGGTTGGGACCGTTGAGGATCATGATGGGGGCATTGGCCAGGGTGCGGGGCACGGTTCCTCCGGTCCGTTCGGGCTGAGCGTCCACGAGGGGCGGTCCGCCGGGGAGCGCCGCTCGCACCCGGTCTATCACGGTGCCACCGGGCGCCCGCCGCACCCCCGCACGCCCCCGTAACCCTTGGTCACTCTGGGTAGTTGACGCGTCATGCGCGATGCACAGACCGTAAGGGCGCCCGGCATGCTGCGGCTCGCGACCGCCTCGCTCGCCGGGACGGCCATCGAGTTCTACGACTTCTTCGTCTACGGGACCGCCGCGGCGCTCGTCCTGGGCCCGCTGTTCTTCCCGACGTTCTCACCGCTGGCCGGGACACTGGCCGCCTTCGGCACGTTCGGGGTGGGCTTCGTGGCGCGTCCGCTGGGATCCATGCTGTTCGGGCACGTCGGGGACCGGCACGGACGGCGGCCGGTGCTCGTCGCGTCGCTGTTGCTGACCGGCCTCTCGACGGTCGCGGTCGGCTGTGTCCCGGCCTACGACAGGATCGGTGTGGCCGCCCCCGTGCTGCTGCTGGTCCTGCGCTTCCTCCAGGGGCTGGGGCTCGGCGGGGAGTGGGGCGGTGCGGTGCTGCTGACCGCGGAACACGCGCCGGAGCACCGGCGCGGGCTGTGGTCGGGCTTCCCGCAGATCGGTCCGGCAGTGGGCTTCCTGCTGGCCAACGGCGTGATGCTGGCCCTGTCGGCGGCGCTGTCCGATGCCCAGTTCACCCAGTGGGGATGGCGGGTGCCGTTCTGGGCGGCGGGTCTGCCGGCCGTGGCGGGGCTGTGGCTGCGCTCGTCGATCACCGAGAGCCCCCGCTTCCTGGAGCTCGGCGACAAGGCGCGGCTGCCCCTCGCCGAGGTCGCGCGCGACCACTGGCGGCTGGTGCTGCTCACCGCGGGCGCGCTCGCGGCCGGGTACGCGATCTTCTACGCCGTGACGACCTGGTCCCTCGCCTTCGCCACGGAACGCCTCGGGGTCGACCGCACGGTCATGCTGATGTGCATCATGGCCGCGGTGGTGGTGAAGGGCGCGCTGACACCGGTGGCGGCGGTCCTCGGTGACCGTTTCGGGCGGCGGCCCATGTGCCTGGCCGGGTGTGCGGGCTGCGCCCTGTGGATGTTCCCGATGGTCGCGCTCCTGTCCACCGGCGCGCCGCTGCTGATGTTCCTCGGCTTCCTGGGCGCGCTGATCGCGTTCATCACGATGTTCGCCGTGATCGCTGCCTATCTGCCGGAGCTGTACGACCCTCGGGTGCGCTGCACCGGCGCCGCGGTCGGCTACAACCTCGGCGGTGTGCTCGGGGGCGCGCTCACCCCGATCGTGGCGACGGCGCTCGCCGAACACGGCGGGCGGGTCCCCTGGGGTGTCGGCGCCTATCTGACCGGTATCGCGCTGCTCAGCCTCGGCTGCTTCACCCTGCTGCCGGAGACCCGTCCGGTGCGCGTCCCGGTGGCACAAACCGTCCTGGACTGAACCCGTGCTGGACCGAACCCGTGTGGACCGGACCCGTGTGGACCGGACCCGTCTGGACCGACCGCCCCGGCCCCTGGCGACGCCTTCACGGGTTGATCGCAAGCTCCAGGTAGGCGGCGAACAGCACCAGGTGGACGCCGCCCTGGAGCGGTGTGGCCCGGCCGGGGACCACGGTCAGCGAGCTGACCACCACGGTCAGGGCGAGCAGCACCATGTGGGTGGCGCTCAGACCGAGGACGAGCGGGCCGGCGAGCCAGAGCGACGCGAGGGCGACCGCGGGGATGGTCAGGCCGATGCTGGCCATCGCCGATCCGAGGGCGAGGTTGAGGCTGGTCTGCACCCGGTCGCGGCGGGCGGACCGCAGCGCGGCGATGGTCTCGGGAAGCAGCACGAGCAGCGCGATGATCACACCGACGACGGCGTGGTGCAGTCCGGCGGCCTCGACGCCCGACTCGATCGCCGGCGACACGCCCTTGGCCAGGCCCACGACTCCGATCAGGGCGAGTGCCAGCAGCACCAGGCTGATCCGCGCGGTGCGGGCGGACGGCGCCACGGCGTGTTCGTCCACCGCGATCCCGCCGCCCTGCCGGGCGATCGGCAGGAAGTAGTCGCGGTGCCGTACGGTCTGGGTCGCCACGAACAGGCCGTACAGGATCAGCGAGGACAGTGCGGCGAAGGTGAGCTGCACGGTGGAGAACTCCGGGCCCGGCTTGCTCGTGGTGAACGTGGGCAGCACCAGGCTGAGGGTGGCCAGGGTCGCGACCGTCGCGAGGGCGGCGCCGGTGCCCTCGGGGTTGAAGATCGCCGTGCCGTGGCGCAGCGAGGCGACGAGAAGGCTCAGGCCGACGATGCCGTTACAGGTGATCATGACCGCCGCGAAGACCGTGTCCCGGGCGAGGGTCGAACTCTTGGCTCCGCCGTCCGCCATGAGGGTGACGATCAGGGCGACCTCGATGATCGTGACGGCGATGGCCAGCACCAGGGAACCGAAGGGTTCGCCCACCCGGTGGGCGACCACCTCCGCGTGGTGCACGGCGGCCAGCACCGCTCCGGCCAGGACCACGGTCACCACGGCGACCAGCACGCCGGGCAGGCTGCGTCCCCAGGTGAGGACCAGCAGGACGACCGCGGCCAGCGGCACGAGGAACGTCCACTGCGTGGCGAGCGACCTGAGCCGAGCGATCATGGAGCGATCGTCGCAGAGGCCTTCGCGCTTCGCATTCCGCGACTTCGTGAACATGCTCGCCTCCTTCGGCTCTCGGTTCTCGGTTCTCCGGCAGCCCCTCACCCGGGGGTGGCGCCGGGATCGGGTGACGGCGGTGCGCCGTCACCCCTCCCGGCGATGTGGTCCCTGCGGTCGGCGCAGTCAGACGCCGATGCTGTCCTGCGCGGCTCCCTCGCTGTCGCCGCGTGCCGTCTCGGCCGCCGCCTGCTTCCGTGAGGCCCGCAGACTGGTGATCGTGGTGACGATCAGGACGGCGCAGATCACGCCGAGCGAGACGGGGATGCTGATCTCCGGGACGTGGACGCCGGACTCGTGCAGCGCGTGCAGCACCAGCTTGACGCCGATGAAGCCCAGGATGATCGACAGGCCGTAGGAGAGGTGGACCAGCTTCTTCAGCAGACCGCCGATGAGGAAGTACAGCTGCCTGAGGCCCATCAGCGCGAACGCGTTGGCCGTGAAGACGATGTACGGGTCCTGGGTCAGGCCGAAGATCGCCGGGATGGAGTCGAGCGCGAACAGCACGTCCGTGGTGCCGATCGCGAGCATCACGACCAGCATCGGGGTCATGACCCGCCCGCCGTTCTGCCGGATCCACAGCTTGGTGCCGTGGTAGCGGTCGGCCACCCCGAAGCGTCGCTCCGCGGCCTTGAGGAGCTTGTTCTCCTCGAACTCCTCCTCGTCCTTGTCGGCACGGGCCTCCTGGACGAGCTTCCAGGCGGTCCAGATCAGGAAGGCGCCGAAGAGGTAGAAGACCCAGGCGAAGCTGGCGAGGATCGCGGCGCCCGCGGCGATGAAGACGGCCCGCAGCACCAGGGCTATGAGGACGCCGACGAGGAGGACGCGCTGCTGGTACTGCGTCGGCACCGCGAACTTCGCCATGATCAGGACGAAGACGAAGAGGTTGTCGACGCTCAGCGACTTCTCGGTGATGAAGCCCGCGAAGAACTCCCCGGCGGGCTGACCGCCGGCGAAGAGCAGCAGACCGAGACCGAAGAGTCCGGCCAGGACGATCCAGACGACCGTCCAGGTGCCCGCTTCCTTGAGGGACACGTCGTGCGGTTTGCGGCCGATGAAGAAATCGACCGCGATCAGGGCGGCAAGGCCCGCGATGGTCAGGACCCACAGGGTCAGGGAAACATCCATGGTGCCTCCGGCATACGTAACGGCATGTAGTCAGCGTTCTTGTGCTGCCGGAGGTCTCTTCCACCCCGGGCCGCGGCGTCGATGACGCTCCAGCGGCCGCACGGGCCGACGCCCCGGGATCCTGCCGGATCCGTATTGACGGGTACGCCGCACAGACAGGGAGTACTCCCCTCCGTGGGAAGACAGTACCCCAATCACCAAGGGAAGGTAAAGTGGTTAGTAAAGAGAAAACCAAAGATGCTGTTCAGTAGGCTTTACGCGGGCTTGGTGAAAGCGTGCGGGGTTGTCAGCCCCGCCAGGTTCGACGGGCCTCGGCCACCTGCGCGAGCACCTGCCCGAGGACCTGACTGCCGGGCGGTACCAGCGATGGCTCGTACGTCCAGGCGTGCCCGACCCACGGGTCGGCGAGGTGGTCGTCCGGGACCGGGGTGAGCCTCAGCAGCGAGCGCCACAGCGGATCCAGCAACGGACCGTAACCGGAGGCGTCCTCACGGTCGGCCACCATCATCAGATGGACGCCGAAGGCCGGCCCCTCGTCGGCGAGGTAGCGGAGCTGGGTCACCGCGCGGTCGTCGAAACCGTGCGGGAAGTCGTTGACGACGAGCAGCTGCTGGGACGTGTCGAAGCCGGGCGGCAGCGAGTCCGCGGCACCGCCGCGCACCGCCATCTGGACCAGGTCGACCCGCTCGGTGAGCCGGCCCAGGACGTCCGCCACCCCCGCGGCGCCGACCGCCGGCGGTCCTGCCAGCACACCGGCCCGCACCAGCGGCGCGAGCGGCTGCGCCGCCGAACCGGCCGGGTCGATCACGTGCACGGTGAACTCGCCCGCCGGATGCACGGCCAGCAGCCGGGCCGCGTGCGCCACCGCCGTGGTCATCGCGAGGTGCCGCAGTTCGTGATCGTCGGCGAACGTCCCGTCGGACGATCCGGAACCTGCGCTGTCGATCCAGAAGCCGCGCTCCAGCGGCAGCCTGACCAGCATCGGGATGCGCAGCTGCGGCGCCTCGGGCAGCTGGAGGTCCCCGATGCGCAGCGCCATGGGCATCTCCATCGGCACGCGATAGCCGTGCCAGACGGGACTGTCCCAGCCCGCGTACGCCGGCGGCAGCGCGGGCTCGACGACCTCGGCCTCGGCGGCGAGCTGGGCGACGTCCCGGTCCAGGGCCTCGGTGGCCTGGTCCACGAGCCGGGCGTACTTGTCGTGGGCCGCGTCGCGTGCGGCGTCGCCCTGTCCGCCGATCCTGGCGCGCGGGTCGGACAGCACCTGGTCGAGCTCCTTCTCCCGGCGGGAGTCGGCGAAGTCGACCGCACTGCGGTAGGCGGCAGTGGTGCGGGCGAGGTCCTCGAACATGCCCCACACCTGGTTGTAGAGCCGCTCCTCCATGGACCATCCGGTCGCGTCGCCCGCGACGGGCCGGGCGGGCTCCCCGGGCGCGGCCGGGGGCGCGGCCGGCGGGGGCGGGGGCGGTGTGGCGTTCCGCCGGCCGGGATGGGTGTAGTCGATCGGCCCGGTGGCGGCGGCCGGTGTGCCGGACGGGCCGCCAGGGGGCGTGGCCGGCGCGCCGGAAGGGGTGAGTGCGGAGGGATCCGCGGGCCCGGAGGACGGTGTGACGGCAGGGCCGGCGGGCGTGGCACCGCCCGGGTGCGCGTTCTGCTGCCCGGACTGCCCCGGGCCGACCGGCGCCTGCGGCCCGTACGGGTCCTGGAGTCCCTGCCGGGTGACGGGCTGGGGCGCCGCGGAGCCCGCGCTGCCCTGGGGCGGGGTCCCACCGTGCTCCGGGCCGCGGGCCGCGGGCTGCCGGAAGCGGTCGCCGTCCGCCGGTCTCGGCACGGGTCCCTGGACCGAGCGGGCCAGGCCGCGGGAGACCGCCTCGTCGACACCGGCCGCGAGCTGCCGGGCCTCGGGCAGGCCCTGGTCGGCGAGGAGTTCGGCGAGACCGCCCGCGTAGCCCTGGCCGACGGCGCGCACCTTCCAGGCCCCGGCTCTGCGGTAGAGCTCCAGGGCGACGACGGCCGTTTCGGCGTCCAGTCCGGTGATGGTGTAGCTGGCGATCTCGGTGCCGTCCAGGCCCGTGACGGCGACGAACGGCGCCGCGACCAGGCCGAAGCGGGCGGGACCGCCCGTGCCGGCGGGCAGTGCGAGCAGCACGCTCACCCGGTGCACGGCTTCCGGCACGGCGGCCAGGTCCACCGCGAGGCGGTGATCGGCGGCCGCCTGCCGGGAGACCTCGAGTCCGGGCAGGGCGGGAGAGCCCGGATGGGCCACCCCTTCCACGCCCTGGATCCTGCCGTCCTCGTCGCCGAGCGTGGCACCGGCCACGATCGGCGTGCCGGCGGAGACCCGGATCTCCAGGCGGACCTGGGACAGCGGGTGGTTCTGTCCCCGTACCAGCTCGGCCGTCATCGCCCGCGTCTCCCTGCCCCGTGCCACCGTGTCGTCGTGTGCCGCTCGCCGCTCCGCCCGGTGCCGCGACAGGCAGACTTCGTCCCGTCGCGACGCCCGGCGCTAGAGAAGCGGAAGGATGACCGGCATCAGGTCCTGGAAGGTACGGCCGTTGGCCGGAGCGCCGAGGGCCGTCATCGACCAGCCCGAACCGGCCCGGTGCACCTTGGCCATGATCTGGGCCGTGTAGGCGCCGCCGCCCGCCAGCGTGTAGCGGGCGAGTTCCTGGCCGTTGGTCTCGTCGACCAGACGGCAGAACGCGTTCTGCACTTCCTGGAAGGTCTGGCCCGTGAAGGAGTTCACGGTGAAGACGATCTGGTCGATGTGGACCGGGATGCGCTGGAGGTCGACGAGGATGGCCTCGTCGTCGCCGCCCTGGCCGACACCGCCGACGAGGTTGTCGCCGGTGTGGCGCACCGAGCCGTCGTCGCTGACGAGGTGACGGAAGAAGACCACGTCGACCGGCTGCTTGTCCGCGAACAGGACGGCGGAGGCGTCGAGGTCGATCTCACGGGTGCGCGAGCCGAACAGGCCGCGACGGGGAGCAGCCTGCCAGCCGAGACCCATGCGTACCGCGGTCAGGCTGCCTCCGTCGTTCTTCTGCAGACTGATGGCCTGACCCTTGGTCATGTTGACGGTCACGGCTTGTTCCCCTCTCGAACTGTCCCCGGTTGCCGCGGATTCCGCGGGTTGTCCAGAACCCTACGCAGAGCCACTGACAGTGCCGAACCCCGGTCCGTACTTTGTGTCGGTCTTGCAACACAGCACGCTGCGCCGGGGTCCGGTGTGGCTGCAGGGTCAGGCCAGGCCCGCCTCCCGCATCTGACGCAGTTCCTTCTTCATCTCGGACACCTCGTCACGCAGTCGGGCGGCGATCTCGAACTGGAGGTCCGCGGCGGCGGCGCGCATCCGCTGCGTCAGTTCCTCGATCTGCTCGGCGAGTTCGGTCGCGGGGCGGTCGGTCGGCACCGTCTCCTTGGTCTTGGCCCTGGCGGACCGGCCGGCCTTCGCGCCGGCCGCCTTGCCGCCGAGGGAGGGCACCGGGGCCTTGGTGCCGTGGCCGTCCTTCTTCGCCTTGCGGTAGCCGGAGCCGAGCAGCTGCTCGGTGTCGACGTCCTCGCGGGCGATCTGCGCCACGATGTCGTTGATCTTCTTGCGCAGCGGCTGCGGATCGATGCCGTTCGCCGTGTTGTACGCGACCTGCTTCTCGCGCCGGCGGTTGGTCTCGTCGATGGCCCGCTCCATCGCCGGGGTGATCTTGTCGGCGTACATGTGGACCTGGCCGGAGACGTTGCGCGCGGCACGGCCGATGGTCTGGATCAGGGAGGTGCCGGAGCGCAGGAAGCCCTCCTTGTCGGCGTCGAGGATGGCCACCAGGGACACCTCGGGCAGGTCGAGCCCCTCACGCAGCAGGTTGATGCCGACGAGGACGTCGAACTCGCCGGCCCGCAGCTCGCGCAGGAGCTCGACGCGGCGCAGGGTGTCGACGTCGCTGTGCAGATAGCGCACCTGGATGCCGAGTTCCAGGAAGTAGTCGGTGAGGTCCTCGGCCATCTTCTTGGTGAGGGTGGTGACCAGGACGCGCTCGTCCTTCTCGACCCGGCTGCGGATCTCGTGGACCAGGTCGTCGATCTGCCCCTCGGTGGGCTTGACGACGACCTCCGGGTCGATGAGGCCGGTGGGCCGGATGATCTGTTCGACGACGCCGTCCCCGCGCGAGAGCTCGTACTTGCCGGGAGTCGCCGACAGATAGACCGTCTGTCCGATGCGCTCCTGGAACTCCTCCCACTTCAGCGGACGGTTGTCCAGGGCGGAGGGCAGCCGGAAGCCGTGGTCGACGAGGGTGCGCTTGCGGGAGGCGTCGCCCTCGTACATGGCGCCGATCTGCGGCACGGTGACGTGGGACTCGTCGATGACGAGCAGGAAGTCGTCGGGGAAGTAGTCGAGCAGGGTGTTCGGCGGGGAGCCCGGCTCGCGGCCGTCGAAGTGCATCGAGTAGTTCTCGACACCGGAGCAGCTGCCGATCTGGCGGAGCATCTCGATGTCGTAGGTGGTCCGCATCCGCAGGCGCTGCGCCTCCAGGAGCTTGCCCTGCTTCTCCAGCTCGGTCAGCCGCTGCCCGAGCTCCTTCTCGATGTCGTTGACGGCCCGCTCCATGCGCTCGGGTCCGGCGACGTAGTGGGTGGCGGGGAAGACGTAGAGCTGCTGGTCGTCGCTGATGATCTCGCCGGTGACCGGGTGCAGGGTGGACAGCGCCTCGATCTCGTCGCCGAACATCTCGATGCGGACGGCGAGCTCCTCGTAGACCGGGAAGATCTCGATGGTGTCGCCGCGGACCCGGAAGGTGCCGCGGGTGAACGCCATGTCGTTGCGCGTGTACTGGATGTCCACGAAGCGGCGCAGCAGCTGGTCGCGGTCGATCTCGTCGCCGACCTTGAGCTGGACCATGCGGTCCACGTACTCCTGCGGGGTGCCGAGGCCGTAGATGCAGGAGACCGAGGCGACCACGATCACGTCGCGGCGGGTGAGCAGCGAGTTGGTCGAGGAGTGGCGCAGGCGCTCGACCTCCTCGTTGATCGAGGAGTCCTTCTCGATGTAGGTGTCCGACTGCGGGACGTAGGCCTCGGGCTGGTAGTAGTCGTAGTACGAGACGAAGTACTCGACCGCGTTGTTCGGGAGCAGCTCGCGGAACTCGTTCGCCAGCTGGGCGGCCAGGGTCTTGTTCGGGGCCATCACGAGCGTGGGGCGCTGGAGCTTCTCGATCATCCACGCCGTGGTGGCGGACTTGCCGGTGCCGGTCGCGCCCAGCAGGACGACGTCCTTCTCACCGGCCTCGATGCGCCGGGCCAGATCGGCGATGGCCGCCGGCTGGTCGCCGCTGGGCTGGTAGGGGCTGACGACCTCGAAGGGCGCCACCGTGCGTTCGATGTGGGAAACGGGCCGCATGGGTTCCACCGTACGGCCCCCCACTGACAACGGGGCCGGATCAGCGGCCCTGCGGGGTGCGGGAGCGGCGCTGCACCGCTTCCCGCCGGGGCCGGGGCGGCACCCGGCGGCCCGAGTGCTCCACGACCGGATGGGCCGGGATGCCGGGCTTGGGCTCGGCCACGACCCGTTCGGGCCTGCCCATGACCATCAGCGGATCGAACACCACCACGACACCGGCGAGGCAGAGGAAGGCCAGCGGGCCGATGAGCATGGGGGCGAGCAGCGCCGCGGGCGAGTCGCCGGAGGCGGCGTGGGGCGTGGCGTGCAGATGGACGCTGAGGCCGGCCATCCCCATGTAGTGCATCCCGCTGACGGCCAGGCCCATCACCAGGCTCGCGCCCACGCTCCAGCGCAGCCCCCGGACCTGGCCGGCCGCCCACAGGGCGGCGGTGGCGGCGGCCATGGCGATGGCGACGGAGGCGGCGACCGTCAGCGTGCTGTACTCCAGGACTCCGTTCAGGCGCATTCCGGCCATGCCCAGGTAGTGCATCGAGGCCACTCCCAGACCGGTGATGGTGCCCCCGGTGAACAGGGCCGCTCCCTTGGCGCCCTTGTAGCCGACGATGAAGATCCCGACGCCCACCATGACGACGCCCACGGCGAGGCTGGCGTACATCGTCGGCCTGTCGTAGCGGATCGGCGACTCGGCGACCGAGAAGCCCATCATCGCTATGAAATGCATGGTCCATATGCCGGAACCCATCGCCGCCGAGCCGAGGGCGAGCCAGCCCGGACGCCAGGACTGGGTCACGAGCAGGGCCCTGGTGGTGCAGCGGAGTCCGAGGGCACCACCGAGGCAGGCCATGACATAGGCCACCAGCGGTGTGACGAGACCGTAGCTGAATCCGTCGACCGTGCCATGCATGCTCGGCTGCCCTCCGCCCGGTGTTTCGGTCCTGAATCGCCTTAATTATCCCCCTCCCTCAGGACCGTCCTAGCGGTCGAGGCCGAGGCAGAGAGTATGACTCTCACCGCATTGACCGAACGATTCTCCGGCAAAGAAACACACTATTGCCGCACATGTGCGGCAACCGTGAGCAGGCACGACGGCCTCCGTTCAGGCTGCGGCCACCTCGCACACCCCTCACCGCGGACGCTCTGCTGTCACAGTTGAACCGTACGTAGTCGCCCGACGCGAGGAGTACGCATGTACGCGCGCGCACTTGCCGTCATGACGGCCGCGCTCCTGGCCGCCGTGACCCTTCTGACGCCCGCCTCCGACGCCCGGGCGCGTTCCGGCCGGCGGCCCGTGGTCATCGCCCACCGGGGTGCCTCGTCCTACGCCCCCGAGAACACCCTGGCAGCCGTGGACCGGGCCGCCGGGCTGGGCGTCGACTGGGTGGAGAACGACGTCCAGCGCACCAAGGACGGCACGCTCGTGGTGATCCACGACGACAGCCTCCGGCGCACCACCGACGTCGAGCGGGTCTTCCCCGGCCGCTCGCCCTGGAAGGTGAAGGACTTCACAGCCGCCGAGATCGCACGCCTCGACGCGGGCAGCTGGTTCGGCCGCCCCTACACGGGCGTGCGCGTGCCGACGCTGGAACAGTACATGCGCCGCGTCGAGCACAACCGTCAGAACCTGCTCCTGGAGATCAAGGACCCGGAGCTGTACCCGGGTATCGAGCAGCAGATCCTCAAGCTGCTCGGCAACGAGGGCTGGCTCGACCGGCAGCACCTCGCCCGCCGGCTGGTCGTCCAGAGCTTCAGCGCGGACAGCCTGCGCACGGTCCACGACCTGGAGCCCGCCGTCACCACCGGGTTCCTCGGCAGCCCTGCCGTGCGGGACCTGCGCGGCTACGCGGCCTTCACCGACCGGATCAACGCCTCTCACGGGTCCCTGTCCGCGGCGTACGTGTCCGCGGTGCACGCGCTCACGGGCCCGCACGGCAGGCGGATGGGGGTCGCCGCCTGGACCGTCGACGACGCGGAGACCGCCCGGAAGGTCGCCGGGTACGGGGTCGACGGCGTCATCACCGACAAGCCCGACCTCGTGCGCCAGGCCTTCTCCGGGTGCTGACCCCGCCGGCCGCCCGGGACGACTGTCCGGTGTCCGGTTCCGGGGGCGTTGTCAGTGGCGGGCCGTACGGTGGGGCGCATGGACAGCCTTGGGCAGTACGAGCAGCAGGTCGTGTGGACCGTCGTCGCCACCGACATCGGTCCGCTGCTGCTGGCCGCGACCGGCACGGGCCTGGTCAACGTCGTGTTCCACGCCACCGACGCGGTGCGCGACAAGTCGCTCGGCCGGCTCGCGGACCGGCTGGGAACCACGCCCGTCGAGGCGCCCGGCTCCCCGCTGCTGGCGGAGGCGATACGCCAGGTCGAGGCCTACTTCGCCGGTGAGCGGCGTACCTTCGAGCTGCCACTGGACTGGTCGCTGAGCTCGGGCTTCAACCGGCAGGTGCTGCGGGAGCTGGCGTCCGGCGTCCCCTTCGGCGCGGTCGTCGGCTACGGCGATCTGGCGAGCCGGGTCGGTCAGCCGGGGGCGGCACAGGCGGTGGGCGTCGCGATGGGTTCCAATCCGCTGCCCGTGATCGTGCCCTGTCACCGGGTCGTCGAGAGCGACGGCGGCATCGGCGGGTTCGGGGGCGGTCTGGAGACCAAGCGGAAACTGCTCGCCCTGGAAGGTGTGCTGCCCGAGCCGCTGTTCTGAGGACCGCGGACCGGACACCCGTCTCGGGAGCGTTCACGCCGTTCGGGGGGGCGTCGGCCCGCAGGCGTCCACTGCGGTGACCGCGAGGGCGCAGGGGCTGCCGGTGTCGTCCCCTCCGCCCGCGCGGGTTTGACCGGACGCGCCGCCCGCCAGAGATGAGGGAGAACCGCGAGACAGGAGGCAGGCGCGTGGTGCTGGTGGTGTCCGATGAGGTACGGGAAGCGATAGCCGCGCGTCGGCCCGTGGTGGCCCTGGAGTCCACGATCATCGCGCACGGGCTGCCGCGCCCGCGCAACCTTCAGGTGGCGCTGGAGCTGGAGACCGTCGTACGGCAGGAGGGTGCCGTACCGGCGACGATCGCCGTCCTCGACGGGCGGCCGCATGTGGGCCTGGACAAGGAGCAGCTGGAGCGGGTCGCGAACGAGGACGGGATCCGCAAGCTCGGCCATCGCGACCTGCCGCTCGCGGTGGCCGCGGGGGTCAGTGGGGCGACGACCGTGTCGGCGACCGCGATGTTGGCAGCGCTCGCGGGCGTCCGGGTGTTCGCGACGGGGGGACTCGGCGGGGTGCACCGCGAGTGGACCGTGACACAGGACGAGTCGGCGGATCTGGGGCTGCTGGCACGGACCCGGATCACGGTGGTGTGCGCGGGCGTGAAGTCCATCCTGGACGTGCCGGCGACCCTGCAACGGCTGGAGACGCTGGGGGTCGCGGTGGCGGGGTACGGCACGGACCGCTTCCCGGGTTTCTATCTGTCGGACTCGGGCCACCCGGTGGACTGGCGGCTCGACACCCCGGGGCAGGTGGCGGACGTCATGCGGGCGCAGGACGCGGTCGGTGGGCCGGAGTCGGCGCTGATCGTCGCCCAGCCCGTCCCCGAGCGGGAGCAGCTGGATCCCGAGCTGCACGCGCGGGTGCTCGCCGAGGCGCTGAGCGCGTGCGAGGAACAGGGCGTCACCGGGCAGGCGGTCACTCCGTTCCTGCTCGACCACCTCGTGCGGCACACGGACGGCGCCTCGCTGAGCGCCAATCTGGCGGCCGTACGGGGGAACGTGAGGCTGGCGGGCCGGATCGCGGCGGCGTGGGCCGGGAGATGACGACCGGACGGGACGCGGCGCTGCTGGTCGTCGGTGACGTGGTCACGGATGTCGTGGCCCGGCATCGGGGGCCGCTCGCCACCGGCACCGACACGGCCGCCTCGATCCGTACCCTGCCCGGCGGCGCGGGCGCCAACGTCGCGTGCTGGGCCGCCCACTGGGGCTGTCCCGAGGTGCGGATGCTCGGGCGGGTGGGCGCGGACGCGGCCGCCTGGCACGAGCGGGAGCTGGCCTGTCACGGGGTGCGGCCGCGGCTGGTCGTGGACGCGCAGGCGCCGACCGGGACGGTGATCTGCCTGGTCGACACGGGAGGGGCGGCGGAGCGGACGTTTCTCACCGACAGCGGCGCGTGCCTGCGACTCGACCCGGGCGACTGGTCGGATGCGTTGCTCGACGGGGTCGCGTGGCTGCATCTGTCGGGCTATCTGCTGTTCTCGGAGCCGAGCCGGGCCCTGGTGGCGGCGGCCCTGGAGTCGGCACGGGCGCGTGGTGTGCCGGTGAGCCTGGATCCCGCGTCGGCCGGTTTTCTGGTCGGCCTGGGCGTCGAGCGGTTCCTGGACCTCGCCGCGGGGGTGACGGTCCTGCTGCCGAGCCGGGACGAGGCGTGCCTGCTCACGGGGCTGCCCGACACGGCGGACGCGGCGGCCAAGCTGAGCCGTCACGTCCCGCTGGTGGTCGCCAAGCAGGGCGCCGACGGTGCGCTGGTGGCCAGGTCCGGCACCGTCCGGGCCCGCGTCCCCGCGGTGCCGGCGACGCCCCGGGACACCACGGGGGCGGGCGATGCCTTCACGGGCGCGTTCCTCGCGGCCCTGCTCGCCGGGGCCGAACCCGAGGAGGCCGCGGCGCAAGGGTGCCGGGCCGGGGCACAGGCGGTCGAACGGGTCGGCGGGAGACCACCCGGGTCGCACTGAGACGGCGACCGTGGAGCGCACGGCGATCGCAGAGCGCGCGGAGGCGCTGACGGGCCATACGCACGGCCGGATGAAGGCCCACGGCGAGGACCCGCGGCGGGCGTAGGTGTGACCGAAGTCCCGCGGCGGGCGTAGGCATGGCCGGAGTCCCGCGGACGCAGGGGCGCGGCCGGCACGCGGCGGGCTTCGCGCGGCCGCCTCGCCCCGGCCCGCCCGCCCCGCCCCGGCCTCACGCCCGGAGGGCCCGGCCCGGCCTCGCGCCTGCCGGGCCCTGCGCCGCTACGGCTTGCGGCCCCAGGCCGAGATCATGGGGGCGGTGGCCAGGTCCATGCTGCCGGCGGCCAGGTTCGCCAGGTGCTGGTCGATGTCCTGGTCCGTGGCGAGGCCCGCCTCGACCAGGCGGCCGCGGATCTGCCGGACCGTCGCCGCCTCCAGGGCGGTGCAGGCGGGCGAGGTGACCGGGAAGTACGCGTCGGCCTCGACCTGGTGCAGCCCGGCCTCGCGCAGCAGCCGAGGAAGCCTGCGCCCGTACGCGAGGTCGGCGCCACGGTCGGCCAGGAGTGAGCGGAATCCGTGCCTCAGGCGGTTCGCGAGCTGCTGCTCCGGACCGTGCTCGTCGGGGCACAGAAGCGGTTGCAGCGCCGGGTCGGCGTCCTCGATCAGGAGCCGCCCGCCGGGGCGCAGGGCCTTGATCATCGACTGGAGCGCCCGCTCCCTGTCCGGGACATGGACGAGGACGAGCCGGGCGTGCACCAGGTCGAAATCCGCCTCCGGCGGCTCCTGCGCGCCCACGTCGTGGACGCTCACCTCGACCGGGGGCCCGGCCACGGCGGCCAGTCGTGAGACGTCGATGTCGGTCGCTACGACCTTTCCGGTCGGCCCGACCTTCCTGGCCAGCCAGGACACCACGGAGGTACCGCCGGCACCGACTTCCCAGCAGCGCCAGCCGGGTCCGATCCCCAGCTTCTCCATGTGCCGGAACGTGGTGGGGTCGAAAAGGGCGGCGAAGGCGTCGAATCGCTCTGCCGCCTCGGACTGGCGATTGTCGAGGAGATACCGGTCGGCTCGCGTCATGCCCCGATCATCCCAGTCGTGCCGCTTGTCCCGTGCGGACGACGCTCCCCGCGTCATCGGAGCAGGCCGGTGCCGTCCACAGGCGGGAACCAAGCGGAATCTCCTGTTTCCACAGGCTTTTCCGCCGCTCCCCCGTACCTGGCAGACTGGCACGCCAGGGCGCAGGAGTACGGCAGTTCGGCAGTACGGCGCGAGGAGATCCACGCGAGGAGATCCAGATGTCCATGGCAGGGAACCTGCGAAGGGTCACCGAACTCGGCAGGGTCGGGGGCCTCCGCAAGGTGGCACGGCTCACACGTCGACGCCCACGCGTCGACCTGAGTCACCCCGCGCGGTCCCCTCTCGGCTCTTCCGTGGTGAACTGCGTGACGTACCGGGACGGTGTCCGGACACCGGGCGGGCGGGATCTGGTCGATGCCGTGGCGCGGGTGCGCAAGTACGGCGACGGTTTCGTCTGGCTGGGTCTCCACGAGCCCACGGACCGGGAGTTCGCGGGGATCGCCGAGCTGTTCGACCTTCATCCGCTGGCCGTCGAGGACGCGGTCGAGGCGCATCAGCGTCCGAAGGTCGAGCGATACGGCGAGACACTGTTCGCGGTGTTCAAGACAGTCTGCTACGTCGAGCACGAGGAACTCACCGCGACCAGCGAGGTGGTGAACACCGGCGAGATCATGGTGTTCGTCGGCCGTGACTTCGTCATCTCTGTGCGGCACGGACGGCACGGCTCCCTGGGCCCGCTGCGCGAGGAGCTGGAGAGCGATCCGGTCCAGCTCGCCAAGGGACCGTCGGCAGTGCTGCACGCGATCGCGGACCATGTGGTCGACGACTATCTCCATGTCGCCGACTCGATGCAGTCGGACATCGACCAGGTCGAGACGGACGTGTTCTCGGCGGACGGCGGACGGGCCGACCCGGGCCGCATCTACCAGCTCAAGCGGGAACTCCTGGAGCTGAAGCGGGCGGTGGTCCCGCTCGCCCGGCCGCTGCTGGACCTCTCGGACCGGCCCATGCGGGTGGTCGACGCCGAGATACAGGCCTACTTCCGCGATGTCTCCGACCATCTGCTGCGGGCCACGGAGCAGATCGCGTCCTTCGACGAACTGCTCAACTCCATTCTCCAGGCGCACCTCGCGCAGGTCACGGTGGCGCAGAACGAGGACATGCGCAAGATCACGGCATGGGCCGCGGTGATCGCCGTACCGACGATGGTCTGCGGGGTGTACGGGATGAACTTCGATCACATGCCGGAGCGGCACTGGCAGTTCGGCTACCCCCTGGTCCTCGGCGTGATCGCCGTCGCCTGTCTGGTGCTGCACCGCGGCTTCCGGCGCAACGGCTGGCTCTGAGGCACGACTTCCGGTGCAATGGCCGGACCTGAGGCACGGCTTCCGGCGCAACCGCCGGCTCCGGGGCGCGGCTGCGGTCCGGTGGGCGGGTCAGCCGCCCCACGCCGGGTGCCGTGGGTCGTCCGCGCGCACCAGGACGTCGGCCGTGCCGGCCGGGTCGGTCTCCCGCTCGTAGTTCTCGAAGGCGGGCAGTGTCCAGCGGTCTGCCTCGGGGGTGCGGCGGAGCAGGGCGGGCGGGGAGAGGAGGACGTGGACGCTCAGGTCGAACGGGAACCAGTGACGCAGCAGGAGGGGGCCGTGCAGCAACAGGATGCCGCCGGGCGGGAGCCGGACGTAGGAACTGCGGGTGGCACGGTCGGAGACCGGGTCCCAGAGGTCGGGCAGGATGCGCCCGTCGCCGCCCGGTTCGAGGGGTCCGAACACCTCGCGCCACAGGGCGCCGGTGTCGAACCAGCCGTCGTAGTAGGCCTCCACGTCGTGGTGCCCGTGCTCCAGCCGGAGCGAGGCCGGGCGCAGGAAGCCTTCCGCCGCGACGACGGCCGAGGGACGGCCGCGCAGGCGCAGGGCTTCGGCGACCCGCTCGGCGAGGTCTCCGGGGCGGGCCGCCGGGGCGCCGTCGAAGGCGACCCGGGGCCAGGGGCTGCCGTCGCCCGGCTTCAGGTCGAGCAGCCGCTCGGCGAGCAGGTCGCCGAGCCGTTCCCAGGTGATCGCTTCGAGTCGCACACCGCCATGATGCCGCCTCGCACCGGGGCACGACGGCCGCCGGTCCCACGCCCGGTCCCGCGCCCGGAGCGGTGCACGCCGGTCGCGCGTGTCCGCGCGCCGCGGACGTGTGTGACGGCGGGCTCACCGGCGGGAAAGAACCCGATATGGCGCTCCTTGCAACTCCTCGTATCGGTGCCGGACTTCATGGTGGACCTGTCGTCGTCCAGCCTGTGCGGCGCAAGCAGTGCGCCGGGTGCCGTCGCGGGCCGCTGCCGATGCTCGTCCTCGAGGACGGTGCACCGCGCTGCCTCGACTGCGCCGACCTCGGGCATCTGGTGTTCCTGCCGCGCGGTGACACGGCGCTGACCCGCAGATCGCGGGAGGAGAGCGGGCTGTCGGCGGTGGTCGTGCGGTTCAACCGGCGCCAGGCCCGGTACGAACGCCAGGGCATCCTGGTCGAGGAGTCCGCGCTGGCCCGCGCCGAACGTCGCTGCCTGGCGGACGCGGAGGCGCGCAGGCGGCGCCGGGCGCGGGACGCCCGACGGCGGGCGGCCGAGGACGTGCGGTTCACGGCCGCCTTCACGGCGGAGATACGACGATTGTTCCCCGGTATGCCCCAGGGCCGGGCGCAGGAGATCGCGGCGCACGCGTCGGCGCGCGGCAGTGGCCGGGTGGGGCGCAGCGCGGCCGGCCGGGCGCTCTCGGAGGGCGCGGTCGTCTCGGCGGTCGTGGCCTCCGTAAGGCATGTGGACACCCCCTACGACGAGCTCCTGATGAGCGGTGTGCCCCGGCACCGGGCGCGGCGGCAGATCGCGGCGGACGTGGAGTCGGCGCTCGCGGGGTGGCGTGGTGCTGCGCCCGGCCCGGCCAGGTGAGGGAGCGCGGCCCTGCCGTACGGGCCCGGCAGGCACACAGGCTTCCGCCCCCCGCGACCGTGGCCGCTGCGCGCCGGCTGGTGGCCACAGGCCGGTGGCCATGAAATCACTTGTGATGGCGGAAGGTGCCGGGGAGGATCTCGGCTCGACGGGTGGGAGCTGACGCAGAAATGATCGACGGACCGTACTTGGTGCTGGCGGCGCTGGGTGTCCTCGGCACCGGACTGATGGCCGGTGTCTTCTACGCCTTCTCGGTTCTGGTCATGCGGGGACTGGCCGCGCTGCCGCCGGCCCAGGGGGTCGCCGCGATGAACGCGATCAACTCCTCGGCCCTGGCGCCCGCGTTCATGGTCGTGTTCTTCGGTGTGGCCACGGTGTGCGCGGTGATCGCCGTGGTGACGTTCGTCCTGTGGCCGGACGACGGGACGGTCGAGCTGCTGCTGGGCAGCGCGCTGTACCTGGCCGGTTCGTTCGGGGTGACGGTGGTCGCGAACGTGCCGCGCAACGCCCAGCTGCTGAGGCCGGCGCCGGACACCCCGGAGGCGGCCGCCTACTGGCCGTCGTATCTGCGCGAGTGGACGAGATGGAACCACGTGCGCGTGGCCGCCTCTGCGCTGTCCGCGGTCGTGTACCTGCTGGCGCTCGTCTGAGCGTGCCGCGGCCCTGCCGGGACCCCCGTCCGGGGACGCGGTGGGCACCTCCGCGAGCCCACGTCGGGACGCCCGTCCGGGCACCCGAAGATCCTTGCCGAGGCCGGTGGGAGAAAGCGCTGTAGGCCGCTCTGCGCGTGCGGCCCGGGCGACGTATCGTGGCCGGAAGAGCGCCGCCCGATGACGCACGGCCCGTCGCACGCGCGAGCAAGGAAGACGGCCATGGCCGATCCCAAGGGTTTCATGACGACGCCCCGCCAGGAGTGGGCCCGTCGGCCTGTCGAGGAGCGGGTCCGGGACTGGGCCGAGGTGTACGTCCCCGGGGCGCTGCTGCCCATCGTCAGCAAACAGGCCGACCGTTGCATGGACTGCGGCATACCGTTCTGCCACGACGCGTGTCCGCTGGGCAACCTGATCCCCGAGTGGAACGACCTGGTCTCGCGGGAGGACTGGCGGGCGGCGGCCGACCGGCTGCACGCCACCAACAACTTCCCCGAGTTCACCGGGCGGTTGTGCCCGGCACCGTGCGAGGCGGGGTGCGTGCTCGCGATCAACCAGCCGGCCGTGACCATCAAGAACGTCGAGTGCGCGATCGCCGACCGGTCCTGGGAGGAGGGGTTCGTGCCGCCCAAGCCGCCGGACCGGCTGTCCGGACGGACGGTGGCCGTGATCGGTTCGGGCCCCACCGGGCTCGCCGCCGCCCAGCAGCTGACGCGGGCCGGACACACCGTGGCCGTGTACGAGAAGGACGACCGGCTCGGCGGGTTGATGCGGTACGGCATCCCCGAGTTCAAGATGGAGAAGCACCATCTCGAGCGGCGGCTGGAGCAGATGCGGGCCGAGGGGACGAAGTTCCGTACGTCCACGGCGGTCGGCCGGGACGTGGGCGCGGCCGAACTGCGCACGCGCTACGACGCCGTGGTGGTCGCCACGGGCGCCACCGCGTGGCGTGAACTGAGCGTTCCTGGACGTGAGTTGACAGGCATCCATCAGGCGATGGAGTACCTTCCGCTGGCCAACCGGGTGTGCGAGGGCGACCTGGAGACCTCGCCGATGTCCGCCGTGGGCAAGCACGTCGTGATCGTCGGCGGCGGTGACACCGGGGCGGACTGTCTGGGGACGGCGGTGCGCGAAGGGGCCGCGTCCGTCACCCAGCTCGACATCTACGCGCAGCCGGACGCCGAGCGCGACGAGGACATCGACCCCTGGCCGACGTACCCGAAGGTCTACCGGCTGTCGGCCGCGCACGAGGAGGCGCGCGACCTGGAGACGGCGCCCTCGGCGCACGCGGACGCCCGGCTGTTCGCGGCGTCCACGCTCCACTTCATCGGCGACGCCGACGGGCAGGTGCGGTCGCTGCATCTGGTCGAGGTGGACGCGCTGCGCAGACCGGTGGCCGGCTCGGGGCGTACGCTCCCCGCCGACTTCGTGCTCCTCGCCCTCGGCTTCTCGGGGCCCGACCGGCAGGACGGGCTCATCGACCAGCTCGGGCTGGGGCTCGAACCGCGCGGCACGATCACCCGGGACGGCGGCTTCGCGACGAACGTCCCCGGAGTGTTCGCCGCCGGGGACGCGGCGCGCGGGCAGTCGCTCATCGTGTGGGCGATCGCGGAAGGCCGGGCGGTGGCCGCGGCCGTCGACCGCTATCTGACGGGGAGTTCCCGGCTTCCGGCACCGATCGGGCCGTACGACCGGCCCATGGCCGTGTGAACCGGACCGGGCCGTACGACCGGCCCATGGCCGTGTGAACCGGACCGGGCCGTACGACCGGCCCATGGCCGTGTGAACCGGACCGGGCCGTACGACCGGGGCAGGTGCGCCCTGACGGACGGACGTTGCCTGCCGCGGCCCTAGCGTCGTTCGTCCGTGCCCGCCCGCTTCGCCGTCGACAGTGCCACCCGGTTCCAGGTGTTGATCGCGAAGATCAGGGCCAGCAGGTGTGCCAGCTCCTGCTCCTCGAAGTGGGCCGCCGCCTCGGCGTAGACGTCGTCCGGGACACCGGTGTCGGCCACCAGGGTCACCGCCTCGGTCAGGGCGAGGGCCGCCTGTTCCTTCCCGGTGAAGAAGTGGCGGGCCTCGCGCCAGACGGCGACCATGTGCAGCCGGTCCTCGCTCTCGCCGGCCTTGCGGGCGTCGTTGGTGTGCATGTGCAGGCAGTACGCACAGTGGTTGAGGTGCGAGGCGCGGATCTGGACGAGTTCGACGAGGGACGGGTCCAGGCCGTCGCGGGCCGCGGTGTCGAAGCCGACGAGGGCGCGGAAGACCTTCGGGGCGGCCTTGGCGAAGTTGAGGCGGCCCGCCTCGTCCGTGGGGGTGTCCGTGACCGTGACCGGGTGCGTCGTGCGGGTGTTCGCGTTCGTCGTCATCGCGTTCGTCGTCATGTGCTTCAACCTATGGCCCGGAAAGACCTCTTGTAGGGTGCAATTCCATGGCGGAATCATGGGTCAATTCGGCGGAGCGGATCGGCAGCGACCTGCATCTGGAGCTGTCGTCGGCCGGGTCCGGCGGGCGCCGGGCGGCGGTCGTCCGTGCGCTGCGCGAGGCCGTACGCGACGGCCGGCTGGCCCCCGGGACCCGGCTGCCGCCGTACCGCTCGCTCGCCGCCGACCTGGGTGTCGCCCGCAACACGGTGGCGGACGCGTACGCGGAGCTTGTCGCGGAAGGATGGCTGACCGCCCGCCAGGGCTCCGGCACGCTCGTCGCCATGGGGGTGTCCGCCCCGCCCCCGCCGTCGAGGCGCCGGGGCGGCTCCGCGTCGGTGCACGATGTCCCCCGGGTGCCCCGCGCGGCACTCCCACGCGCGCGCGGCCCCCGGCACGACCTGCGGCAGGGCACCCCCGACGCGTCGTCCTTCCCGCGCGCCGCCTGGCTCACCTCCTACCGGCGGGCGCTCCAGCAGGCGCCGAACGAGGTGTTCGGGCCGGGCGACCCGGCCGGCCGGATCGAACTGCGCGAGGCCCTCGCCGAGTACCTGGCACGGGCCCGCGGGGTCCGCACGGATCCGGACCGGATCGTGATCTGCTCCGGCTTCGCGCACGCCCTGCGCCTGCTGTTCGGCCAGGGCGCGGGCGGAACCCTGCGCGGGCCGCTGGCCGTGGAAGCGTACGGGCTGGGCTTCCATCGGGAGCTGCTCGCCACGGCGGGCGTGCGGACCGTACCGCTGCCGGTGGACGAACACGGCGCGCTAGTCGCCGGGTTGGGCCGTGAACGGGGTGTGCTGCTCACGCCCGCGCACCAGTTCCCGACCGGTGTTCCGCTGCACGCCGAGCGCCGGGCCGCGGTGATCGACTGGGCACGCGCGCGAGGCGGCGTGGTCGTCGAGGACGACTACGACGGGGAGTTCCGATACGACCGCAAGCCCGTCGGCGCCCTCCAGGGCCTCGACCCCGACCGGGTCGTCCTCGTCGGCTCGGTGAGCAAGAGCCTGTCGCCGGCCCTGCGGCTGGGGTGGATGGTCCTGCCGCGGCGGTACGTCGGTGACGTACTGGCCGCCAAGGGCGAGCGCGAGGCGTGGGCGAGCGTGCCGGACCAGCTGTGCCTGGCCGACTTCATGGCCTCGGGGTCGTACGACCGTCATGTGCGGCGGACCCGGCAGCGTTACCGCCGTCGCCGTGACCGGCTCGTCGAGGCGCTGGCCGCGCGGGCCCCGCACATCGAGGTCACCGGGGTCGCGGCCGGTCTGCACGCGGTGCTCCGGCTGCCGGACGGCACCGAGCGGTCCACGGTCGAGGCGGCGGGACGGCGGGGCGTCGCGCTGGACGGCCTCGCCGCGTTCCGGCACCCGGAGACGGACACGGCGGAGACAGACACGGCGGAGACAGACACGGCGGAGACGGACACGGCGGTGCGGGACGGGCTGGTGGTGGGGTACGCGACGCCCTCGGACCACGCGTACGGGGCGGCCGTCGAGGCGCTGTGCGGGGTGCTACCCCCACCGTGACCCCGGGGCCGGCCCGCCGACAGCCGCGACGGCCCGGGGCCCGAAGGGGCACGAGCCCTATGGAAGGGCCGTGCCGAATCCCCGGGGCTTCCCTTGCGGGCCCCTTGCGGGGTCACACCCCTGTCGACCTCACCCCTTGCGGGCCACCGCTCCGTAACCGGGTATGACCCCGTCCTCCTGGCCCGGGACCGGTTCGCCCAGTTCGGGGTGCCACTCGGGCACCACCGCGACCCCGGGTTCGACGAGGTCCAGGCCGTGGAAGAACCGGCCGAACTCCTCGCGGGAGCGCAGTGCGAGGGTGATGCCGGCCGCCCGGAGCTTCGCGATCGCCGCCGCCGACTCCTCAGGAGTGAAGTCGGCGGTCGCGTGGGTCATCATCAGGTAGCTGCCGGAGGGGAGCTCGGACAGCAGCCGGCCGACCAGTTCGTGCGCGCCGTCCTCGTCGGAGATGAAGTGCAGCAGCGCGATGAGGGAGAGCGCGACCGGCCGGTCGAAGTCGAGGATCTTCCGGGCCCCCTCGATTATGGCGGCCGGATCGCGCACGTCGGCCTGAAGGTACTCGGTCAGGCCGTCCGGAGTGCTGCGCAGCAGGGCCGCCGCGTGGGCCAGCACGATCGGGTCGTTGTCGCAGTAGACGACGCGGGCGTCGGTCGCGACGCCCTGGGCGATCTGGTGCAGGTTCGGCTCGGTCGGGATGCCGGTGCCTATGTCCAGGAACTGCCGCACCCCGCGCTCGGCCAGCCAGCGGGTGGCACGGTGCATGAACGCGCGGTTGACCCGGGCCATGACGGGGACCCGCGGGTCCAGGGCCAGCATCTGCCGGCCCATCTCCTCGTCGACCGGGTAGTTGTCCTTGCCGCCGAGATACCAGTCGTACATCCGCGCGGGATGCGGTCGGCTGGTGTCGATCCGGACAGCGCCGGTGGGGTGGTCCTGCCCGGTCATACAACACTCCGTAAGTGGGGGGCGCGAACGGTGATCATGGTCAATCGGGAACCAAGGTAAGGGAGTTGAGCCAGTCATCGGCTTAACGGGTCGAGCGGGAGAGCAATTCAAGCCAGCCGTCCGGGACAGGCCGTCCGGGACAGGCCGTTCAGGACAGGAGGAAGTCCGCCTCCCCCGCCTTCGCGCCCTCGATGAAGGCGGTCATCTCGTCGGACGTGTAGATCAGTGCGGGCCCGTCGGGGTCGGTGGACTGCCGGACGGCGATGCGGCCGTCCGCGAGCTTCATGGCTTCCAGGCAGTTGCCCCCGTTGCCGCCGCTCCAGGGCTTGTGCCAGCCTTCGCTGCCCAACTCCCTTGCGGGCATGCCGTTGTAGATCCGCTCGGTGCGGATCCGCGACTTGGATGGGGACTTGATGCGGTCCATTCACAACTCCTTGCGGAGATCCCGGAGGATCTCCTTCGTGCGATGTGCAGTAGCGGCCTGCGCCGCCATGCGGTCCATGACCTCCAGGTGGGTCGCCACCTCGGAGCGCGCGTCCAGATAGACGGCGCCGGTCAGGTACTCGCTGTAGACCATGTCCGGAAGTTCGGGCATGGCGAATCGGAACAGCACGAAGGGCCCGTACGTGCCGGGATGCGGACCGTTGGCGAACGGCGCGATCTGGAGCGTCACGTTGGGCAGCTTCATGGCGTCGAGCAGCTTGTCGATCTGGGCCCGCATCACCTCCGCGTCGCCGACCGGTCGGCGCAGCACGGTCTCGTCCATCACCACCCAGAGCCGGGGCGCGTCCTGCCGGGTGAGCAGCCCTTGCCGCTGCATGCGCAGCGCGACATGGCGCTCGATTTCGTCGGGACTGGTCTGGCCGATGGCGCCCGACTTCAGCACCCCGCGCGCGTAGTCCTCGGTCTGGAGCAGTCCGGGCACGAAGTGGGGCTCGTACTGGCGGATGAGGCCGGCCGCCCCCTCCAGGCTGACGTGCATGGAGAACCAGCCGGGCAGGATGTCGTGGAAGCGCTGCCACCAGCCGGGCTGGTTGGCCTCCTCGGCGAGCCGGACGAACGCCTCGGCCTCCGCGTCCGAGATTCCATAGGCCTTCAGGAGCAGTTGGAGGTACGGGATCTTGAGCGTGACCTCGGCCATCTCCATGCGCCGGACCGTGGCGGGGGCGACACGGAGGATCTGGGCGGCCTCCTCGCGTTTGAGCCCGGCGCGCTCCCGCAGGTCCAACAGGCGCCTGCCTAGGACGACCTGACCCACGGTCGGCGCGGACCGCGGTTCACTCACGCTCCACCTCCACGAAAACTCCCGGCAGGACGGCTCGGTCGCACAGATCGCCGACAGACCGGCCGGTCCGGTGACAAAGGAACGACAAAAGAATCCCCGACAGCCCTACGGCGCCACTCGAAGACCCACCCGAAGATCCGCACGGATCTCCGCTGATCCCAACTGGCGCCGCTCGACGTGCTGTTGCATGCAGTGTGCCACGGCCCTCCACCGCGTCACACAGCACTCTGCATTTTTCATAGTGACACTTGCCAAGTGTTCGCGGCGGGGCGATAGTGGCAAGCGTGATTCCGTCCGCGCCCTTAGGAACAGACGCCGCCGCAGGCCGCCCCCTCGGTCTCGGTGCCGATGGGGGTCCCCCCGATCGTGCCCGTTCCGAACCAGGGGAGGCAGCCGGCCCCGTCCGGCTCGGTGCCGAGCGCCGGTTCCGCTTCGAGCTGGCCGCGCACCCGGCTTCGCCCACTCAGGCGAGACGGCTGACGCGAGCCCGGCTGACCGGCTGGTCGGTGTGCGAGGACACCTGCGACACCGCGGCCCTCGTCGTCTCCGAGCTGGTCACCAACGCGATCGTGCACACGGCGAGCAACCGTGTCGTCTGCGAGCTGCACGACGGCGACGACCGGGTGCGGATAGCGGTGCGCGACGAGGGCTGCGCGCCGGGTGAGCCCCACCCGTCCCCGCAGCGGCCCGAGGAGGAGCACGGGCGAGGACTGCTGCTGATCGAGGCGCTGTGCCACTCCTGGGGTGCCCAGGAGCAGGGGTCGGGTCTGCTGGTCTGGGCGGAGATCCCTCGCGGGACCGCCATGCCGCGCATCCCCGCGCAGCCGCACAACGACCTGGGCTGGGGCACCCGCCCGAAGCCCGGCCCGCCCGGCGGCCCGGGAGACGAGGACGAGCCGCGACAGGAGTGGCGCGACCACCCTCAGTACGGACCGCAGGACGCGCCTCAGCACGGACCGCAGGACGCGCCGCAGTACGGACCGGCGGTCGCGGGGACCCCGTCGCACGCCCGGCGACCGGAGCGGGGCGACGCGTGAACGCGCTCTCCGGTCCCGGCCAACTGCTCGGCATGGACACGCTTATGCGGCTGCGGCGCGACCGGCAGACGCCGCCCGCCCGTCACCGCCTGGTCGTCCCAGACGACATGACCGTCCCGCTCGGCTGCGACGCGGTGGCGGCGCCCGCCGGCCTCGGACCGCTGCTGCTCCCCCGCCTGCCGCGCGTGGGATGCGTGTACGCCGACGGGACGCGCTGGTGGTGGATCGTTCCGTCCGACTCGGACCACGCACTGGAGTGGCCCGCCGTCACGTACTACGCCGTGGGCGCGGTCGTTCCGGACGCCGCGCGTCTTCCTCATCTCATCCACAGACCGGACGGTACGATTCCGTACACTCCGCCGATCCCGCTCTACCTGGCCCTGTGCCGGCTGACCGGGACCACACCCGCTTGGTCGCGGCCGATCAGCGCCTGACGCCCAGGTCGCGACCGATCAGCACCCGACACGCAGGGCGCGGCCGGTCAGCACTCGACACGTAGGGCGTACGCCCGCGCACATCCGTGCCCCGGCCGTACGCCCTGCCCTGAAGCAGCACCTCCCGCGATAGTTGCCGTTCGTGTCCGGTGGTCCACGATCGGGGGAGGTCGACGGTGGCGAAGCGACGTGACTCGGACGCACCCGAGGTGTCCGAGTCGGAGCGTCTTCTGTTCGGCGGTGCCCTGCGCTACGACATGGGCTGGAACCAGCACTCGGACGCCTTCCTCGAACTGAGCTTCCGGGCCATGCTGACCCGCCTGCCCGCGCTGCTCGCCTCCAGCCTCCGGCTGGCCCGGCAGGCCGACCGCGTCGCCGCGCGGACCGTGCTGGCCGCGGAGGCGGGCCGGGGCCTGGCGCAGGCGGTGGGCCTGTTCACGGTCAACAGCGTGCTGGGCCGGCTGATGGGAGGCGGCCCGATCGAGGACCGGCTGCGCGGTGCCGTCCCCGCACTCACCGTCATGGCCGCCGTCCTGCTGGTGGGCGCGCTGCTGCGGGCCGCGTCCACGTACGCCACCGGGCGGCTGGAGCCCAAGGTGGAGCGGGTGGCGACCGAGCTGTATCTGGAGCGGGCGGCGGCCGTGGAGCTGTCCGCGATCGAGGACCACGCCTTCCACAAGCTGCTGGACACCGCACAGTACGGCGCCTCCTCCGCCCGCCGGATGATCATCTACGGCACGCGCGTGGTGAACGCGATGATCTCCCTCGTCGCCGCGGCCGGCGTACTGACCGTGCTGCACCCCGCCCTGCTCCCGCTGCTGGTGACGATGACCGTGCCGAGCGCCTGGAGCGCGCTGACCAACGCTCGCCGCCGTTACGAGTCCTTCCACATCTGGGTGCAGCACGCCCGCGCCGGACATCTCATCAGCAGTCTGCTCACCGAGCCGGCGGCCGCGCCGGAGATCCGGCTGCACGGGGTCGGCCCGTTCCTGCTGCGCCACTTCCGGGCGATGTCGGAGTCCGCGGAGGCGGAGCAGGCCCGGCTGGCCCGGCTCGCGGCCCGCACCGGCCTGATCGCGGCGCTCTGGACCGGCCTGGCGACGGTGGCCACGTACGCGACGCTCGGCGCGCTGCTGGTCACCGGCACGATGGCACTGTCCGTGGCGGGCACGGCCGTGATCGCGATCCGTACCGGCTCGACGAGCCTGGACACCCTGGTCCTGGAGGTGAACTCGCTGCACGAGGAGGCCCTGTTCGTCGGCGACCTGGAGCGGCTCTACGTCGAGGCGGCCGAGCGGGCCATCCCGGCCGGGGGCGCGCCGCTGCCGGAGGACCCCCGGGAGATCCGGTTCGAGAACGTCACGTTCAGCTATCCCGGCGACGCCGGCCGTCCCGCCCTGGACGACATCAGCCTCGCCTTCCCGCTCGGCCGGATCGTCGCGCTCGTCGGCGAGAACGGCTCGGGCAAGACAACCCTGGTCAAGCTGCTCGCGGGCCTGTACAAGCCGGACCGGGGGCGGATCCTGTGGGACGACGTCGACGCGGCGACCGCGGACCGGCACCGGCTCGCCGAGCGCATCGCGATGGTCGCGCAGGACTTCAAGCGGTGGCCGTTCACCGCCCGGGTCAACGTCGCCGTCGGCCGCTCCTCGGCGCCGCTGACCGAGGAACGGCTGCACACGTCGATCAACGAGGCGGGCGCGGAGCAGGTGGTCGCCGACCTGCCCCGGGGGCTGGACACCCTGCTGGCCCGGAACTTCAGCGGCGGGCACGAGCTGTCCGGCGGGCAGTGGCAGCGGCTCGGGATCGCGCGGGCCGCCTACCGGCGCGGGCGCATCCTGATCGTGGACGAGCCGACGGCGGCGCTGGACGCCCGGGCCGAGCTGGAGGTCTTCGAGAAGATCCGGGCGCTGGCCGGCACCGGGCAGACGGTCGTCCTCATCACCCACCGGCTGGCCTCCGTGCGCCACGCCGACCTGGTGCATGTCCTCGACCAGGGGCGGCTGGTGGAGTCCGGCACCCCCGACGAGCTGCTCGACAGCGGTGGCGTCTACGCCGAGCTGTACGCGCTCCAGGCCGGACAGTTCACGACGCCGGTGCCCGCCCCGAAGGCGGGCTGAGTCCTCTGCCCCGTGTCCGTGATCCCGCGTCCCTGACCCTGTGCTTCTGAGACCGCGTCCGTGATCCCGTGCCCGTGATCCCGTATCCCTTATTCCATGTCCCTGCCGCGGACGATCACCAGGAAGGTGTCCGTCGCGAGGTCCATGACGACCTCGGCGGGCAGGCCCTCCTGCCGTCGCGCGTGTGCGAACTCCTCCGCGGGCCACGAACCGCGCGGCCCACCCGCGGGAAAGCGTTCGAGCACTGTTCGCCCGTTCACCACCCTGCACCTCCAGGAAGCGTCGTCCTTGCAGGAGTCAACGCCTTCCGAAGGCCCTGCGGCTCCCTCAGTTGCGGGACTGAGACGTAGCTGACACCCGGTCACCGCGGAACGTGAGGGTCCCGTGACATCCCGGACTCATCGGCACCGTCCGGGTCACTCCCCGTACTCGTCGAGCCGCGTCAGTCGTCGTACTCGTCGAGCCGGGTCAGTCCTCGTACTCGTCGTGATAGCGCACGCGTTCGCTGCCCGGGGCCGCCCCGAGAGCCCACGCGCGCCCCGCGGGTTCCTCCCACTCCTCCTGCCGCCCCAGCGCGGTGAGGTCCAGCAGACTGGTGGTCGAGCCGAGGCCGTCGAGGCCGCGCCCGTGCACGGAGTAGGTGTGGAAGACCCGGTCGTGGTCCCGCAGGAAGCAGCTCAGACCGGGCCGCTCGACGAGTTCCCCGTCACGTTCCAGCGTCGCCTCGAAGTCGTGGTTGAAGTCGCCGAGGGACGAGGAGTACCAGGGCACCGTCCAGCCCATCCGCGCCTTGAACGGCAGCAGTGACGTGTACGGCGCCCGGGACACCACCGCGAACGTCGTCCCGCGCGCCCGCAGATGCGCGAGGTGCCCGATCTGGTCGAGGAACGCCGAGCAGCCGCGGCAGCCGGCGTCCCAACCGGGCGCGAACATGAAGTGGTGGAGCACGAGTTGCCGCCGCCCCTCGAACAGGTCGAGCAGAGTGGCCTTGCCGTCGCCGCCCTCGAAGACGTACTCCTTGTCGATCTCGACCATGGGCAGGCGGCGCCGCTCGGCGTTGAGGGCGTCCCGCGCGCGCGTCACGGCCTCTTCCCTGAGCAGCAGTTCCTCGCGTGCCGCACGCCACTGCGCGCGCGAGACGACCTCCGGAAGCGACATGACTCCTCCTGTGCGACGGTCCGTTCCCCTGGCTGACCGTCGAAAGGAGCGGAACTCATCGCCGCCCCGCAGAATTCTCACCCGGGTTCTCCCGGCGGGTCCGACTGCGCACGGCCATGCCCCCACGTCGACGTACGACGATGTCGTGCCGCCGCGTGAGCCGAACCGCGCACCGGCGCGGGTGCGATGGGTCCGGACCGGTCCTAGCCGACCCGGACGGCCCCGGCGGGCAAGGGCAGTTGGAGCGCGCCGAGCCCGGCCCGCTCGCGCATCCTCGTCAACTCCTCCAGCAGGGCGGTGAGCCGCTCGATGTGGCGAGGCGTGAGCCGTCCTGTGTCGTCGAGGTGCACGGCGCAGGCGGTGGTGGTGTCGACCAGCCGTTCCAGCAGGGCCGCGACCTCGTCGGTGCCCTCGGTGTGCCGGGCGAGGGCGGGCAGTTCGGCGGCGGCGTGCGCGATGGCCGTACGGGCCTCGGCGAGCGTCCGATAGGCCTCGCGCCGCAGGGTCCAGCGCGCGGCACGGGCGGCGGACCCGAAGGCTGCCGGCCCGGGGGCGGTCGACCCGGGAGCGGCTCCGCCGGGAGCTGTTCCGTCGGGAGCGGCGGGAACCGCGGCTGACAGCTGCGGCGACGGGGACCCGCCGGACGTACGAGGACCGGACGTGCGAGGTTCGTCGGCCGTACGAGGACCGCCGGGCATACGACCGGACGTCCGAGGACCGTCGGACGTACGAGGACCGGACGTCCGAGGTCCGCCGGGCGTACGAGGTCCGCCGGACGTGCGGGGCTCGTCGAGGACGTGGGTGAGGTAGGCCTGAGCGGCGCTGCCCGCCGTGGCCAGTCGGGCGCGTACGCCCCCACCCCGCTCCCCCGGCATCGGCAGATGTCCGACGATCAGCACGATCGCGCAGGCCAGCAGCGTCTCGGCGATCCGGCTCACCGAGGCCTGGGGCTCCCCGCCGACCATGACCAGGGCGAGGACGAGGACGGTGACGACGGCGGTCTGCGCGGCGAAGTGGCGGGTGGAGACCGGCACCAGCGCACCGCAGACCGCGACGAGCACGACGAGTCCCCAGGTCCCGGGCAGGACCTCGGCGAGGCCGGCGAAGACGAGGGCCCCGAGGACGGTTCCCGCGGCCCGGCACAGCACCCGGGACGCCAGCGGCCCGAGGTCGGGCTTGACGAGGAAGACGGCGGTGGCGGGCAGCCAGTACCAGTGCGCGTGCCGCCCGTACCAGTGGGCGTGGTGCAGCGCCTGGGCGACGGCCGCGCTCGCCCCGAAGCAGAGGGCGACCCGCAGCCCGTACTCGCGCCCGCCGCCGCCGAAGACGGTCCGGAGCAGATCTCCCGCGGTCCGCCTCCGGGTGTGCAGGTCGGCACCCTCGCCCCGGTCGAAGGCGTCGGCGGCGTGCAGCAGGGCATCGTCCAAGGCGCGCAGGGCGGGCAGGGAACGGTCTGGCGCGGGCAGCGGTCCGGTGGGCGTCCCCGT
>NZ_JBEOWS010000057.1:0-35996 GCF_040296125.1 Streptomyces sp. NPDC002265
GCACGTACGTCCCGGGCCCCTCGGGGAACAGGCAGACCTACTGGACGATCGTGATCCGGTTGGTGGCCGGCGGCGCCAGCGGGGCCGCCGCCGACGAGTTGGCCGTCAGGTACCGCACCAGCGCCTCCAGGTCGTCGACGCCGACCACGTCGTTCGTGCCCAGGCCCAGCGTGGTGAAGCCGTCACCGCCGCCCGCGAGGAAGCTGTTCGTCGCGACGCGGTAGGTGGCCGCCGGGTCGATGGCGGCGCCGTTCAGCCGGATGGAGTCGGTGACGACACGGTCGGCGCCGGACTTCGTCAGGTCCAGCGTGTACGTCAGGTTCGCCGAAGGCTGGAGGATCTTCGGCGCGGCCGCGTTCGAGCCGCTGACCTGCTCCTTCAGCACCTGGATGAGCTGGGCTCCGGTGAAGTCCTGGAGGTTCACGGTGTTGGCGAACGGCTGCACCGTGAAGCCCTCGGCGTACGTCACCACACCGTCACCCTCGCTGCCCTTGGCCGCGTAGGTGAGACCGGCGCGGACCCCGCCCGGGTTCATCAGCGCCACGGCGGTCTTCGGGTCCAGCTCCCTGGCGTACGCCAGCTGCGCGTCCGCGATCAGGTCGCCCATCGGGGACTCGGTGCCGGTGCTGTTGACGTCGGCGGAGATGTAGCCGATCGCCCGGTTGCCGACCGGGGCGGCCAGGGTGTTCCACTTGCTGATCAGCGCGGTCATGTCGGCCGCCTTGGCGACGTCCCGGGTGACCACGCGGTTCGCGGACTTCACGGACGTACGGGCGATGTCGCCGGTGAAGCGGTCGTACGTGAGCGTGGTGTCCGTGTAGAGGCGGCCGAAGGACGCGGCCGAGGTGACCATGCGCGGCTTGCCCGACGGGTCGGGGATGGTGCACACGTAGGCCGCGTGGGTGTGGCCGGTGACCAGCGCGTCGACCTTCGGCGTGATGTTCTTGGCGATGTCGACGATCGGTCCGGAGATGCCGTCACCGGCGCCCGGCGAGTCGCAGTTGTAGTTGTACGCGCCCGAGGCCGGCAGTCCGCCCTCGTGGATCAGCGCGACGATCGACTTCACGCCCTGCTTGTCCAGCACCTTGGCGTACTTGTTGATCGTCTCGACCTCGTCCTGGAACTTGAGGCCCTTGACGCCGTCGGCGGAGACGATGCCCGGGGTGCCCTCCAGGGTCACGCCGATGAAGCCGATCTTGACGCCGTTCTTCTTCCACACCGTGTACGGCTTGAGGATCGGCTTGCCGGTCTTCTCGTCGATGACGTTCGCCGCGAGGTACGGAAAGTCGGCGCCCTTGAACTTCTTGTCCGTGTAGCAGCCGGCCGTCGGGTGGCAGCCGCCGTTCTGGAGCCGGGCCAGTTCCTTGGCCCCCTCGTCGAACTCGTGGTTGCCGACGGACGTGACGTCCAGGTCGAGCTTGTTCAGCGCCTCGATGGTGGGCTCGTCGTGGAACAGGCCCGAGATCAGCGGGGAGGCCCCGACCATGTCGCCGCCGGCCGCGGTGATCGAGTACGGGTGGCCCGTGCGGGCCTGGCGCAGATGCGTCGCGAGGTACTCCACGCCGCCCGCGTCGATGGTCTTCGTCGTGCCGTCGGCCTGGAGCTCGGTGACCCGGCCGGAGGAACCCGACGGCGGTTCGAGGTTGCCGTGCAGGTCGTTGAAGGACAGCAGCTGGACGTCCTGGTAGCGGGCCGGCCGCGGATGACCGTGCCTGCCGTTGTCGTGCGCGTTCGCCGGCAGCGCGGCGGCCAGTGCGCCGACCGTGGCGAGACCGGCGGCGGCCGCGAGAACCCGGTACGTACGACGTCTGCGGCTCGGATACGACGGAGATGTGGCTGGCATGCGCCCCCCTGAGGCTGATGGCGTCCACGTGGCCGGTGTGGCCCCGCGGGTCGGCTGTAGGTGTGCCCGTCCGGCGCAGCCTAAGGTCAACGCGCGTAGCACGACAGGGGTTTCAGGGTTACATCCAGGTTTCCCTTTGCCTCCGCCTTACCCTGTTCCTGCCGCCACTTTGCCCAGCACTCCCCTTACCCTCGTACGCATGACCAGCGACGACATCGCACGGCTCCCCGGCGCCCGATCCATCGAGACCCTCTCCACGCTCTCCGCGGAACAGACCGAGGCCGTGCTCGCACTGCTCGCGGAGGCCGCCCACAACGACGGCCAGCAGGCGGTGTCCGAGCAGGGCCGGCTGCAACTGCGCGGCGGAGCCCGCGAAGGGGTCTCCCACCTGTTGCTGACCACGGGCGGCGAACTCCTCGGCTACGCACAGCTGGAGGACACCGACCCGGTGGAGGCCCCGGCCGCCGAGATGGTCGTGCACCCCGCGTACCGCGGGCACGGGCACGGGCGGGCACTGGGCTCCGCGCTGCTCGCCGCCTCCGGCAAGCGGCTGCGGGTGTGGGCGCACGGCGGCCACTCCGCGGCCCGGCACCTGGCCCAGGTCCTCGGCCTCACCCTGTTCCGCGAACTTCGCCAGATGCGGCGGCCCCTGGCCGGGCTCGACCTGCCCGACCCGGTGCTGCCCGAGGGCGTGAGCGTGCGCGCCTTCCGGCCGGGCGCCGACGACGCGGCCTGGCTCGCCGCGAACGCCGCCGCGTTCGCCCACCACCCCGAACAGGGCTCCCTCACCCAGCGCGACCTCGACGACCGCAAGGCCGAGGCGTGGTTCGACCCCGCGGGCTTCTTCCTCGCCTTCCGCGAGGACCGGCTGATCGGCTTCCACTGGACCAAGGTGCACGCCGAGGAGGGGATCGGCGAGGTCTACGTCCTCGGTGTCGCCCCCGGCGCTCAGGGCGGCGGCCTCGGCAAGGCTCTGACCACGATCGGCCTGCGCCATCTCGCCGCGCAGGCGCTGCCGACCGCCATGCTCTACGTCGACGCCGACAACAAGGCGGCGGTGTCCGTCTACGAGCGCCTCGGATTCCTCACGTACGAGACGGACCTGATGTACCGCACGGAGACCTGAGCGGCCGTCACCACCGGGCGCCTGCTCGGCCCCGGCGGGACGACGCGTCCCGGCCGGCAGCCGGGTGACGTGTCCTCAGGCGGTGGCCGGGGCGTGCTCCCGTGGCCGCCGGGGGTACGGGAGGGACCCGCGGCGCAGTGGCTCCGGGGCGCAGAGCGCCACCACCGCGACGCCCACCAGCAGCAGCCCCGCCCACCGCTCGTGCGCATCCGCCCAGTGCCGGTCGCCCACCGTCACCAGCAGCGCCCACCGCTGCGGCAGCAGCAGCGTCGGCACGGTCACCGAGACGGCCGCCAGAGCGGCCGCGACGGCGGCGCCCGGCCGGGTCCCGTCCGTGAACCGGACTGCGGCCGAGGCGCCGGCCAGCGCGAGCGAGGCGATCGCGGCCGCCTCCAGGGTGAGCGCGCCCACCGGGGGCCGCGCCTGCTCCGGTACGAGCAGCAGCGCGGCCGCCCAGCACAGCGCGGTGACCGGCGCGGCCAGCGCCAGCCGCAGGGCGGCGCGCAGTGGCCGGCGCACCGGCACCGGCGCGGTGGTGTGCCGGGCGGGGTCGTCGAGCAGGAACGCCAGGCCCAGCGCGAGACAGAGCGCGGCGGCCCGCAGCAGGTTGAGGCACAGCCATGGATCGGGGGCGCCGGACAGCAGCCGGGGCAGCCCGGCGAGCAGCAGTCCGAGACCGCCGGTCGCCGTGAGGGCGGGCCAGGGCAGGGTGCGCCGGAGCGGGCGGAGCAGGGCGCGGAGCACGGCGTACGGCCTCGGCCGTCGCTCACCAGTCACAGGTGTCACCGCTGTCCTCCCTCGTCGTGGGCGCCGTCACGTCCAGCAGCTGTGCCACCCGCGTGAGCGATGTCCGCGGGGAGGTCAGCTCCGTCCAGTGCGCCTTCACCTTGGCGATGACGCCGTAGCGCGGCTGCCGCAGCAGCTGCCGGACGACATCGGTCTGTCCGGCGGTCATGGCGACGGAGGCGACGGGCGTCAGCGCGATCGCGGAACCCTCGACGCTGTCGTCGAGGCGGGTGCCGCGCAACCCGGCCAGCGGGTCGGGCTCCGCGCCCAGCGCGAGCCACATGATCGTCACCACCCGGGCGTCGCACACCTCGCTGCCGGCCCGCTCGTCGCCCGCCACCAGCACGGAGGCGACCCCGACCGCGAACTGGGCGCTGCGGTCGCCACCCCACTCGGTGCCCACGCTGACCTGGCCGGGCCTGGTGAGCGGGGCGATCGCGGCGTCGTCCGCCAGGCCGTAACGGGCTTCCACCCGCTGCCGTACGGTCAGCCGCACGCCGCCCGCGGCACCGCCCGCGAGGCGGCGCACCCGGTCGGCCGCGGCCGCCCAGTCGGCGGTGCGGCCGCTCCACTCGGGGAAGGCGCAGTACGTCGAGGTGCCGTGGACGGTGCACGACTGGACCCGTTCCGGGTGCACGGAGGCCTCGGCGCGGGCGGCCTTCAGGGCGGCCGAGTCGCCCGGGGCCTGCCCCACGGCCCCCGTGACGGTGACGGCCAGGGCGAGGGCGGTCACCGCCAGTGCCGCACGGGTGCGGGCGCCGCTCAGCAGCACCGCGCCGCACGCCACGAGGAGGATCAGCCCCGTCAGGTACAGCGCGTGCCAGGCGGCCGGGCGGCCGAGGAGATCGGACGGGAGGGGTCCGGCGCCGCTCTCGGTGACGGTGGGCAGCAGCCAGCGCGCTCCGTGCGAGCCGTCCAGGTTCACGGCGGCGAGGACGAGCAGGACGTAGCCGCCGATCACCACGAGCGGGGCGGCGAAGAAGGACGGGATCAGCCGGGCGAGCAGGACGCCGGCTACGCCGGACAGCAGGACGCAGAGCGGGCCGACAACCAGTTCGAAGAACGAGCCGTGGCCGCTCGCGCCGGGCTTCAGCGCGGCCCAGGTGAACTCGACGGCCACGACGAGCGCGGTGAGCGCCGCGTAGGGCACCACGGACAGGACGTGCGCGACCGTACGCCGCCAGGGCTCCATGGGCAGGATGCCGTCGTGCCGGTCGGTGCCGTTGCGGCGGGAGCGCAGCGCGGCCCGGTTGACGCAGATGAGCAGGGCGATGCCGAGCAGCTCAGGCTTGATCTGGGTGCCCCGGTCGACGTCCTGGAGGGCCGGGTAGGCACCCATGCCGTCGCCGCCCGAGTACAACTGCCATGCGGTGTAGCCGACGTAGAGGAGCAGGAAGGAGAACACCGGGACGAACTGGAGGAGTTCACGGGCCTCGAAGCGGGCCAGGGCGAGCACGGCCGCGGCCCGCCGGGGAGCAGGGGCGGGGGCCGGCCCGGCGGTCGTGGCGGCCGTCTGCACGACCTCGGTGGCGCTCATGCCGTCACCTGCGCCGACGTGCCGTCGAGAGCGAGCAGGTAGCCGTCCTCCAGGGTCGGTTCGAGGAGGTCGGCGCCCTCGGGCGGCTCGCCGACGTTGCGGAAGGTGCCGAGTCCGGTGCGCCAGCCCGCCAGCGCCCCCGGATCCCGCTCGGCGCTGCTCCACACCCGGCCCGCGGCCTGTGCGGTGAGCTCGGCGGGGGTGCCCTCGAAGCGGAGGCGGCCCCCGGCCATGACGATCACACGGTGGCAGAGCATCGCCACGTCCTCGGTCTGGTGGGTGGAGAGCAGCACCGTCCGGCCCTCGCCCGCCTGGGCGATCAGCTCCCGGAACCGCATGCGCTGTTCGGGGTCCAGGCCGACGGTCGGCTCGTCGAGGACGAGGAAGCCGGGATCGCCGACGAGGGCGGCGGCGAGCGCGACCCGCTGCCGCATCCCGCCGGACAGCCGCTTGATGCGCCGGCCGCGCACCTCGGACAGGTCGACGGCGTCGAGTATCCGCCGCACCTCGCGGTGCCGGGCGCCGCGGTCCGTCATCTCCTTGAGGATCGCCACGTAGTCGACGAACTCGAAGGCGGTGAAGTCCGGGTGGAATCCCGGGCTCTGCGGAAGGTAGCCCAGGGCGCGGCGGACGTTCTGCCGTCCGGCCGTGGTGCTCGGGTCGTGTCCGAGGACGCTGAAGGCGCCCCGGTCGGGCGGCACGGCGGTGGCGAGGACCCGCAGCAGGGTGGTCTTGCCCGCCCCGTTCGGTCCGAGCAGCCCGGTCACTCCTTCGGTCAGCCGCAGGGTCACCTCGTCGAGGGCGGCGGTGCCGCCGTAGCGCAGGGTCAGCCCGGAGGCGGAGACGGTGACGGTCATGGGGCACTCCCGTGAGTGGCGTGGATGAAGTCGATGGCGCCGGTCGCGGCGGCGGGTTCGGCGGCGGGCGTGGCGGCGGGCGTGGCGGCGGGTTCGGCGGCGGGCGCGTGGGTGAGCGGGGCGAGGGAGCGCCCGTCCGCGGCCGCACGGCGTCCCCGGCCCTGCGCGGTCACCCGCCACCCCCCTGCCGGAACTCGGTGAACGGCACGACCGAGGCGTCGAACCGGTCGCGGGCGAGGTAGAGCAGCCCGGCGGCGAGCGCCGCGACCGCGCCCGCCACGCCCTGCCCGGCCGCGGTGAACGGCGCGAGCGTCCCCTCGCCGGTCGCGCTCGCCGCGAGGAGCAGACCGATCCAGGCTCCGCCGACCAGGGCGGGCGCGACGACCGGGCCCAGGCGGGACGTCAGCGCCAGTCCGGTCGCGGTCAGCGCGAGCGCGGGCAGCAGCCAGGCCAGCGCGCGCAGCCCGTAGGCGGGCAGCGCGAGGGTCGCGAGGCCGTTCAGTCCGAGGCCGACCGTCAGCACGGCGACCGTACGGATCAGCAGCAGCCGGAAGCCGTGCAGCGGGGAGACGACGCCCATCTCGTACGTCGGGTCGAGCGCGGGCCCGTACGACAGCGCCACCCCGGCGAGCGGCAGCAGCGGCGCCAGGACGAGGAACAGCGTCGGCGAGTGTCCGTCGCCGACGGCTCCGGTGGTCAGCACCGTCATGAGCAGGACCGCGGCGACCGCCGCGAGCCAGGAGCGGCGCAGCACGGGCGTGGCGGTGAGCAGCCGGGCCGTGTGGTCGGCGACGCCGACCCGTACCATCAGCGACTCGACGAACCCGCGCCGTGGCGCGTCGAGTTCGGCGTCGAGCCGTTCCCAGCCGGCGTCCAGCGCGACGGGGTCGGCGAGCAGCGCGAGCCGGGCGCGGCAGTCGGCGCAGGCCGCCAGGTGGGTGTCGGCGGACCACAGCCGCGGTGCCGCCAACTCGCCTCGCGTGTAGGCCCGGAGATCGTCCTCGGGCACATGCCAGGTGGTGGTCATGCCAGCGCCTCCCGCAGTTGCTTGCGGGCGCGCAGGGCCCGCGTCTTGACCGTGCCGGGCGGGATGCCGAGCAGTACGGCCGCCTCCCGGGTCGTGAGCCCGTCGACGACCGTCGCCTGCAGGACGGCCCGCAGCTCGGGCGAGAGCCGCAGCAGGGCCCCGGCGAGGTCCCCGTGCTCCACCCCCGCGAGCACGCGTTCCTCCGCCGAGACCTCGTCCCGGTGCCGCAGCCGTGCCAGCGCCTGCCGCAGCCGCCCCCGTGCGCCGTCGCCGCGCACCACGTCGACCAGCCGCCGTGACCCGATGCGCCACAGCCAGCCGGCCACGTCACCGTCCTCGCGGTAGCGGGCGGTCCCCCGCCACACCGCGAGGAACGTCTCCTGTACGACGTCGTCGACGATCCCGGCGTCGGCGCACCGGCTGCGCAGCCGGGCGCTCAGCCAGGGCGCGAAGCGCCGGTACAGCTCCTCGAAGGCGCGCCGGTCGGCGTCCGCCGCGACAGCGCGCAGCAGCTCCCCGTCGCTTCTCGTCTCGCTCACATCTCCTCATCGGACGAGCCCTGCCGATCGGTTCACACCTCGGCCCTCGACTTTTCCGATCACCCTGAATCCATGTCACTGCTTCATCGGTGAAATAGAGGTGAATCGGATGGCCGCACCCCGGCTCGGCACCGGTGACCGGCACTGGACCGGCCGTCCGACGGCTTCGCGCGTTCCCCGGGGAGGGGGAGTAGCGTACGAAGCCGAGGCCTCCCGCCGAAGGGAGGGCTCACGTCCCGCGATGGACGCCCCGGGGCCGCGCCCCGATATCCCGCACGCCATGTCCCCGTAACCGTTGGTTCAGACTGTCTTGCGACGCTCGGCCAATGAACCCAGTCGCGCCCGAGGGCTCGCCACCCCATGAGGGCGATGCCGACGCGCTCCCGCTCGGACGCCTCGACGCGCCCGTCTACCTGCTGGCGCGAAAGAATGGGTCCATGAGCCAGCCAAACGCCCAGGCACCGGTCCAGCACCCGCAGCCCTCCGTGGGCTCCATAGCCGCGCACCGTCCGCACACCGTGTCGGCCGCGGTCTCCGACCTGGAACCCGACATCGACGCCGATCTCGACGCCTACGAGGAGTCGCCGTACGAGGGGCCCCAGCTGCCGCAGGGTCGATTCCTCGACCGGGAGCGCAGCTGGCTGGCCTTCAACGAGCGCGTCCTCGAACTCGCCGAGGACCCGAACACCCCCCTGCTCGAACGCGCCAACTTCCTGGCGATCTTCGCCAGTAACCTGGACGAGTTCTTCATGGTCCGGGTGGCCGGCCTGAAGCGCCGTATCGCCACCGGGGTGGCCACCCGCTCCGCCTCCGGCCTCCAGCCCCGCGAGGTGCTGGAGATGATCTGGGCCCGCTCCCGCGAGCTCATGGCCCGGCACGCCGCCTGCTACCACGAGGACGTCGCCCCCGCACTCGCGGAGGAGGGCATCCACCTGGTCCGCTGGAGCGAGCTGACGGAGAAGGAGCAGGCGCGCCTCTTCACGCTCTTCCGCCACCAGATCTTCCCGGTGCTGACCCCCCTCGCGGTCGACCCGGCGCACCCCTTCCCGTACATCTCCGGCCTGTCGCTGAACCTGGCCGTCGTCGTACGCAACCCGGTCAGCGGGCACAAGCACTTCGCCCGCGTCAAGGTGCCGCCGCTGCTGTCCCGCTTCCTGGAGAGCTCCCCCGGCCGGTACGTCCCCATCGAGGACGTCATCGCCGCCCACCTGGAGGAGCTGTTCCCGGGCATGGAGGTGCTGGAGAGCCACGCCTTCCGGCTCACCCGCAACGAGGACCTGGAGGTCGAGGAGGACGACACCGAGAACCTCCTCCAGGCCCTGGAGAAGGAGCTCATGCGGCGCCGCTTCGGGCCGCCGGTGCGCCTGGAGGTCGAGGAGTCCATCGACCGCGAGGTGCTGGACCTCCTGGTGCGGGAGCTGAAGATCAGCGAGGCGGAGGTGTACCCGCTGCCGGGTCCGCTGGACCTCACGGGCCTCTTCCGCATCCACGGCCTCGACCGTCCCGAGCTGAAGTACCCCAAGTTCATCGCCGGCACCCACCGCGACCTGGCGGAGGTCGAGTCCGCCTCGGCCCCCGACATCTTCGCGGCGCTGCGCAGCCGCGACGTGCTCCTGCACCACCCGTACGACTCCTTCTCCACCTCCGTCCAGGCCTTCCTGGAGCAGGCCGCGGCCGACCCCGACGTCCTCGCCATCAAGCAGACCCTGTACCGGACCTCGGGCGACTCGCCGATCGTCGACGCGCTGATCGACGCCGCCGAGTCCGGCAAGCAGGTCCTCGTCCTGGTCGAGATCAAGGCCCGCTTCGACGAGCACGCCAACATCAAGTGGGCGCGCAAGCTGGAGGAGGCCGGCTGCCACGTCGTGTACGGCCTCGTCGGCCTCAAGACCCACTGCAAGCTGTCCCTGGTGGTCCGCCAGGAGGGCGAGACGCTCCGCCGCTACAGCCACGTGGGCACCGGCAACTACCACCCGAAGACGGCCCGCCTCTACGAGGACCTGGGCCTGCTGACGGCCGACCCGCAGGTCGGCGCCGACCTGTCCGACCTGTTCAACCGACTCTCCGGCTACTCCCGCCGGGAGACCTACCGCCGCCTGCTGGTCGCCCCCAAGTCCCTGCGGGACGGGCTGATCGCACGCATCAACAAGGAAGTCCAGCACCACCGTGCCGGACGGCCCGCCCATGTCCGCATCAAGGTCAACTCGATGGTGGACGAAGCGATCATCGACGCGTGCTACCGCGCGTCCCAGGCGGGCGTGCCGGTCGACATCTGGGTGCGCGGCATCTGCGCGGTGCGACCGGGCGTCACCGGCCTGTCGGAGAACATACGGGTCCGCTCCATCCTCGGCCGATTCCTCGAACACTCCCGGGTGTTCGGCTTCGGCAACGGCGGCGAGCCCGAGGTGTGGATCGGCAGCGCCGACATGATGCACCGCAACCTCGACCGCCGCATCGAGGCCCTGGTCCGGGTCACCGACCCGGCCCACCGCGCGACCCTCAACCGGTTGCTGGAGACCGGCATGTCGGACTCCACCTCGTCCTGGCACCTGGGCCCGGACGGCGAGTGGACCCGGCACGCGACGGACGCGGACGGACAGCCCCTGCGCAACGTCCAGGAGATGCTCATAGACGCCCGGAGGCGCCGGCGTGGCACAGCAACACCTTGACCCGACGGACCCCACGGCCGAGCCGGTGAAGGGTGACGCCCTCGCGCGTTACCTCCGGTCCCAGGCCACGGAGTTCCTCCGCGCCCTGCGCCTGCACCGGGAGACCGGTGGCACGGCGGGCGGCGCGGGGGGGTCCGCCGAAGCGGCCCTGGCCCTGCGCCGGTCCGCCCGCCGCATCAGCGGCAGCCTGCACACCTACCGTCCGCTGCTGGACAGCACCTGGTCGGAGGAGATCCGGCCCGAACTGGCCTGGCTGTCCGGCACCCTGGCGCTGGAACACGCGTGCGAGGCACGGCTGGACCGGCTGCTGCTGGCGCTGCACCGGCTGTCGGGCGCGATGCCCCTGCCGGCCCAGTCGGCGGTGGCCACGGCACCGGGCGCCGCCGGCCCGGCCGTGCCGCCGCCCGCGGGGGAACGCGGCAACCTCACCGTGGGCGCGGCGAAGGCGGGCGCCCTGCTCGAACGGCAGTTGACGCTGGCCCGGACCCGGGCCCACTCCACCGCACTCCAGGCGCTCGGCTCGTCCCGCTTCCACGCCGTCGCGGACAAGCTCGCCGTGCTCGCCAGCGACGTCCCGCTAGCCCCCGCCGCCGTCGGCACGGACCTGCGGCCACTGACCGACGCGGCCCGGGAGCGCCTCACGGACGCGGTCGCCGCCCTGCCCCTGGTCACCGCGGGCCACCCCTACAACGCGGAGGCCCTCGTCCACGGCCTCTCCCCGGACCCCGCCCCGCACGCCCAGGACGCCCCCTGGCACCAGGTCCGCCTGCTGCTGCGCCTGTACCGCTACGCCCGCGAGGTGCCCGCCCCGGACGGCGACGACACCCCGCTGCACCTGTGCGTACCGGCGGCGGGCCGGGCCCTCAACCGGCACCGCGACGCCTCGGAGGCGGCCGCGGCCGCCGCCCAGGCGGCCCGTACGCCCCGCATCGCGCCGGCGACGGCGTACGCGCTGGGCGTGCTCCACGCCGACCAGCGCCACGAGGTGGAGGCGGCCAGGTTCGCCTTCCAGCAGGCCTGGCAGAAACAGACCGTCGGTACGTCCTGATCCGCTGGGAGGCTGAACCCCGGTGACCGAATCGAACGACACCACCGTCCAGGCGGCCGGCTGCGTCCTGTGGCGCCGCTCTCCCCATGACGGGCAGCTGGAACTCTGCCTGGTCCACCGTCCGAAGTACGACGACTGGTCCCACCCCAAGGGCAAGCTCAAGCGCGGCGAGGACGCCCTCGTCGGCGCGCTGCGCGAGGTGGCGGAGGAGACCGGTTACACCGCCGAGCCCGGCGCCCGGCTGCCCACCCTGCACTATCTCGCCAACGGCCGTCCCAAGCAGGTCCGTTACTGGGCCGCCGAGGCCGTCGCGGGCACGTTCGCCCCGAACGACGAGGTGGACCGGGTCCTGTGGCTGTCCCCGCTCTCGGCCCGCAACCGGCTCACCCAGCCCCACGACCGGACCCTGGTCGACGACCTGCTGTCGGCCGTACGCCACGCCTGAACCCTCACCACCGGCCGCCTGGCGAGCCGCGGCTCACCCAGCCCGCGACCGGACCCTGGTCGACGACCCGCTGTCAGCCGTACGCCACACCTGCAACCCGCGCCACCGACCGCCTGGCGGGCCCCGGTTCGCCCGGGGCTGCGAGACCGGCTCAGCCGCCCGTCACGTGCGTCTCCGCGTCCGTGCGGGCCTGGCTCCGGGCCCGGCGGGCCGGCCCTCGCCAGCCGCAGGCACAGCGGGCCAGACAGAACGGCCCCTGCTCGACCGTGGTCGTCATGTGTTGTTCCGGTTGTTCCCGGATACGGTCCGGCCCCTCCTGCTGCGCCACGCCTGCCAGAGTACCGAGCCGTCGGTAAAGGGCTCGTATCGCGCCTCCCGGTGACACGCCACGCGCGTGACCGGCGTCACCTGCCCGTCGTTAGCCGAGACGACAGGGGCCCGTGACGGACATACCGGCTGGGGGTAGGCAGGCGATGACGGCAAGGCAGCGGTGGCACGGCCGGACGGCGGGCACGACCGCCGTGGCGGGACTCGTGGCCTGGGTCTGCGTCGGGGCCACCGGATGCTCCTGGAGCGGCGCCGCCGCCGAGGACGCGCGGGGTGCGGGCGATCCCGTCGAGACCCTGCGCCACGCCGCCGACCGGCTGGTGGACGCGGGCAGCTCGCAGGCCCGTACGTCCATGGAGATGGCGACCGGCGGCACCCGCGTCACCATCCGGGGCGAGGGCGTCTACGACTACCGCAGGCAGCTCGGCCGGCTGAAGGTGATGCTGCCGCAGGACCCGTCCGGGCAGAGCGAGCACCGGCCCATCACCGAACTCCTCGCGCCGGGCGCCCTGTTCATGAAGAACCGGGGCGCGGGGGTGCCGGACGACAAGTGGGTCCGGGTGGACACGGCCGGCCTGTCGGACGGGAACCTGGTGACCGGCGGTGCCACCGATCCGTACGCGGCCGCCGAGGTGCTGCGCGGGACGCGGGCGGCGAGGTATCTGGGCCGGACGGAGGTGGCCGGGACCAGCGTGCGGCACTACCGCGGCACCGCCGACCTGAGCGACGCGGCGCGGCGCGCCTCGGCCGGCGGGCGGGCCGCGCTGAAGGCGGCGGCGACCGGGTTCGCCACGCCCGAGGTGCCCTTCGACGTCTACCTCGACGACCAGGGGCGCATCCGCAAGATCCGGCAGCGGTTCAGCTTCGTCAACGGACGGCAGCGGGACGCCGTGGCGGTCGCGTCGACGGCGCTGCTCTACGGTTTCGGGGCCCCCGTGGAGGTACGGCTGCCGGCCGCCGGGGACATCTACGCGGGCAGGATCGCCGAGGAGTGAGGCACAGGACTAGCCCGTCCGTGCCATGCGCGGTATGTAGGGCGCTCCCTACTCTAGGAAGTCGGTGACGGCAGAAGTGAGGTGACGCGCGTGGCTCCGCTCGGCGGTACGACAGTTCAGGACCACGTGGCCCTCGCCGAGATCGAACTGTGCGGCGAGCTGATCATCGCGGCCTCGGCCGCCGGCGAGGACCGGCTCAGCCTGGAGAGCATCGACGAGGTGCTGCGGGTGGCGGAGGAGCGGACCGCCTGCGGCTGAGCACCGACCGCACGCGCCGCCTCGTACCTGCCGCCGCGTAGCCACCGCCTCGTATCCGCCGCCGGCCGTCAGGTCCGCAGCAGCCGGCCGATCGCCTTCGTCGCCTCGTCCACCTTGGCGTCGATCTCGGCGCCGCCCTTGACGGCCGCGTCGGCGACGCAGTGGCGCAGGTGTTCCTCCAGGAGCTGCAGCGCGAAGGACTGCAGGGCCTTGGTGGAGGCGGACACCTGGGTGAGTATGTCGATGCAGTAGACGTCCTCGTCGACCATGCGCTGAAGCCCGCGGATCTGGCCCTCGATCCGGCGCAGCCGCTTGAGGTGTTCGTCCTTCTGCTTGTGGTATCCGTGCACGGCCGACCCGGATGCGGCGGCTTCGGAGGGCGCCGTGGCGCCGGCCTCTGTGGTCGTCATGGCGTCCTCCTGCTGACTGATACCCCTGGTGGGTATATGGTAACGAACTTTGCTGGGTATAGGGCCCTTGCTCATGGCCGCCGGCGGCCCCTGTGCTGATCGCTCTGTCCGATGGGCGACACTGGGGGGCGGCCCATTAGCCGTGGCCGGATGATGCGCCTAGCATCAACCTGACCGAACCGATGCATCCCGAGGACCCCACGTGCGCTTTCGTCTGACCCCCAGGGAGACGAGCTTCTACGATATGTTCGCCGCGTCCGCGGACAACATCGTCACGGGCTCGAAACTCCTGATGGAACTGCTCGGGGCGGACGCTTCCGGCCGAGCCGAGATCGCAGAGCGTATGCGGGCCGCGGAACACGCCGGTGACGACGCCACCCATGCGATCTTCCACCAGTTGAACTCCTCGTTCATCACGCCCTTCGACCGCGAGGACATCTACACCCTCGCCTCGTCCCTCGACGACATCATGGACTTCATGGAGGAGGCCGTCGACCTGGTCGTCCTCTACAACGTGGAGGACCTGCCCAAGGGCGTCGAACAGCAGATCGAGGTGCTGGCACGGGCCGCGGACCTGACCGCGGAGGCCATGCCGAACCTGCGCACCATGCAGAACCTCACCGAGTACTGGATCGAGGTCAACCGCCTCGAGAACCAGGCCGACCAGATCCACCGCAAGCTGCTGGCCCATCTGTTCAACGGCAAGTACGACGCGATCGAGGTCCTCAAGCTGAAGCAGATCGTGGACGTCCTGGAGGAAGCGGCGGACGCGTTCGAGCACGTCGCCAACACCGTGGAGACCATCGCGGTCAAGGAGTCCTGACCTCTCCATGGACACCTTCGCTCTGGTCGTGACCATCGGGGTCGCGCTCTTCTTCACGTACACCAACGGCTTCCACGATTCGGCCAACGCGATCGCGACGTCGGTCTCCACCCGGGCGCTGACCCCTCGTGCGGCGCTCGCCATGGCGGCGGTCATGAACCTCGCCGGTGCCTTCCTGGGCAGCGGGGTCGCCAAGACCGTCAGCGAGGGCATCATCCAGACGCCCGAGGGCTCGCGCGGGATGGCCATCCTGTTCGCGGCCCTGGTCGGCGCGATCACCTGGAACCTGATCACCTGGTACTTCGGCCTGCCGTCCTCCTCCTCCCACGCCCTGTTCGGCGGCATGGTGGGCGCTGCGCTCGCGGGCGGCACGACCGTCTACTGGAACGGGGTGCTCGACAAGATCGTCATTCCGATGTTCCTGTCGCCGATCGTGGGCCTGCTCGCCGGTTACCTGGTCATGACCGCGATCCTGTGGATCTTCCGGAAGGCCAACCCGCACAAGGCCAAGCGCGGTTTCCGCATCGCGCAGACCGTCTCGGCGGCGGGCATGGCGCTCGGCCACGGTCTGCAGGACGCCCAGAAGACGATGGGTGTCGTCGTGATGGCCCTGGTCATCGCGGGTGTCGAGGACTACAGCGACCCGATCCCGGTCTGGGTCAAGCTGGTCTGCGCGATCATGCTGTCGCTGGGCACGTACGCCGGCGGCTGGCGCATCATGCGCACTCTCGGCCGCAAGATCATCGAACTGGACCCGCCGCAGGGCTTCGCCGCGGAGACGACCGGCGCGTCGATCATGTTCACCACGGCGTTCCTGTTCAAGGCGCCGATCTCCACGACCCACGTCATCACCTCGGCGATCATGGGCGTCGGCGCGACGAAGCGTGTGAACGCGGTGCGCTGGGGTGTCGCCAAGAACATCGTCCTGGGCTGGTTCATCACCATGCCGGCGGCCGCGATCGTGGCGGCGGGCGGCTTCTGGGTCGTCAATCTCGCGTTTCTGTAAACCCGCCCTCCCCTCCCCTGTTAGCGTCGCGCGCACAAGCGTTCGACAAGGGGGAGGGGAAGATCATGCCGACTCTGAGCAAGCGACTTCTGTACATCGGGGGAACGGTCTCGGCCGTGACCGCGGTCCTGGCACTCGGAGCCGCACCGGCCTCGGCCGGCGACGGCACGGTGAAGACCAAGAAGACCAGCACGTACGCGCCGGCCGCCGGTTCGATGAACTTCACCGCTTACGGCGACATCTTCGCGGTCTGCGACAACGACTCCGACGCGGCCGGTGTCAGGGGCTACTGGAAGGTCGGCTCCGGTGGCGCCGTGCACTCCTTCTACAACGGCAACGGCCGCGGTAACTGCGTGGAGTCGGACCAGGACGTCTCCGAGACGGCTTACGTCTACATCGACGTCTGCATCCAGGACGACGGGGTCGTGCAGGACAGCACCTGTAGCGGCTGGGAGGAGTTCTACGCGGGCAACGGCTGATCCGTACGCCATGTGACAACAGAAGGGCCCGCCCCCCGGGAGCCAGGGGGCGGGCCCTTCTTTGCCTCGCGGTGGCACCGCCATGCAGCACCACGAGGGGTCTTCCGGGAGCGTCGGCCCCGGCGGATCCGTCAGGTCAGGTCCGGTCCGGCCGTGCCCTGAAGGGGCGCGGGGACCTGCGCGACCAGCCACGACGGACCCGCGGCCGACACTCCACAGGCCGGGACGGCCTAGCCGAAGCGACCCGAGATGTAGTCCTCGGTCGCCTGACGCGACGGGTTGGAGAAGATCCGCTCCGTGTCGTCGATCTCGATGAGCTTGCCGGGCTGGCCGACCGCCGCGAGGTTGAAGAACGCCGTACGGTCGGAGACACGCGCGGCCTGCTGCATGTTGTGCGTCACGATGACGATCGTGAAGCGCTCCTTCAGCTCACCGATCAGGTCCTCGATGGCGAGGGTGGAGATCGGGTCGAGGGCCGAGCAGGGCTCGTCCATGAGCAGGACCTTTGGCTCGACCGCGATCGCGCGGGCGATGCACAGTCGCTGCTGCTGACCACCGGACAGACCGGAGCCGGGCTTGTTCAGGCGGTCCTTGACCTCGTTCCAGAGGTTCGCGCCCTTGAGCGACCGCTCGACGATGTCGTTCAGCTCGCTCTTCTTGTACTTGCCGTTCAGGCGCAGCCCCGCCGCCACGTTGTCGAAGATCGACATCGTGGGGAAGGGGTTCGGGCGCTGGAAGACCATGCCGACCTCGCGGCGCACCGACACCGGGTCGATGGCCGGGCCGTAGAGGTCCTCGTCGTCCAGGAGCACCTTGCCCTCGACGCGGCCACCCGTGGTGACCTCGTGCATACGGTTCAGGGTGCGCAGGAACGTCGACTTGCCGCAGCCCGAGGGACCGATGAAGGCCGTCACCGAGCGGGGCTCGACCGTCATCGAGATGTCTTCGATCGCCTTGTGGGAGCCGTAGTAGGCGGTGAGTCCGCTTACGTCGATTCGCTTGGCCATGACTACTTCACTTCCAGAATCTTCAGTCGCCGAGGGCCCCGCACGGCGGAGCCTTGAGTCGTCGCCTCAGCGACCGGTCTTCGGGGCCTTCCAGCGGGCGATGCCGCGGGCCACCAGGTTCAGGATCATCACGAAGGCGATCAGCGTCAGCGACGCCGCCCAGGCCCTGTCGTACGCCGCCGTCGAACCAGCACTCTGCGAGTACTGCTGGTAGATGTACAGCGGCAGGGAGGCCTGCGCACCCTCGAAGGGGTTGGCGTTGATGAACGGGTTGCCGAACACCAGCAGCAGCACCGGAGCGGTCTCGCCCGCGATACGGGCCACCGACAGCATGATGCCGGTCGTGATGCCGCCGATGGAGGTCGGCAGGACCACCTTCAGGATCGTGCGCCACTTCGGGATGCCGAGCGCCAGGGACGCCTCACGCAGCTCGTTGGGTACGAGCTTGAGCATCTCCTCGGTGGAGCGGACGACCACCGGCATCATCAGGATCGCCAGCGCGAGCGAGCCGGCGAAGCCGAAGGGCTGCATGTCGGACATCAGCATGAGGCTGAGGATGAACAGACCCGCGACGATCGACGGGATACCCGTCATGACGTCCACGAAGAAGGTGACGGCCTTGGCGAGGCTGCCGCGCCCGTACTCGACGAGGTAGATCGCGGTGAGCACACCGATCGGCGCGCCGATGACCGTGGCGAGGGCGACCTGCTCCAGGCTGCCGAGGATGGCGTGGTAGATGCCACCGCCCGGCTCGGAGTCGGCGACCACACCCATGGAGTGGGTCAGGAAGTAGGGGTCGAGGACCTTCACACCGCGCTGCACGGTCACCCAGATCAGGGAGACCAGCGGGATCACGGCGAGCACGAAGGCGACCCAGACCAGCGAGGTCGCGATGCGGTCCTTGGCCTGTCGGCGTCCCTCGACGCGCGCGGCGATGACGTAGGTGCCGACGAGGAACAGAAGGGTTGCGATCAGGCCCCACTGGATGTGGCTGTCGAGGCCGGCGGCGAGGCCGATCCCGGCCGCGACGACGAGGGAACCACCGGCGATGGCCCACGGCGACCAGTTCGGGAGCGTGGCTCCGCGAAGAGTGCTGGGCCGCTTGGCGGCGACGGCTGCGTGGCTCATGCGTTGGCCCCCGAGTACTCCTTGCGGCGGGCGATGATCATGCGGGCCGCGCCGTTGACCAGCAGGGTGATGACGAACAGGACCAGACCGGAGGCGATGAGCGCGTCACGGCCGAACTCCGTCGCCTCGTTGAACTTGCTGGCGATGTTCTGGGCGAACGTTCCGCCGCCCGGGTTGAGCAGGCTGGCCTGGATGTCGAAGCTCGGGGAGAGCACCGTGGCGACGGCCATCGTCTCGCCGAGCGCGCGGCCGAGGCCGAGCATCGAGGCGGAGATGACGCCGGAACGGCCGAACGGCAGCACGGACATGCGGATGACCTCCCAGCGCGTGGCGCCGAGAGCAAGGGCCGCTTCCTCGTGCATCTGCGGAACCTGGCGGAAGACCTCGCGGCTCACGTTGGTGATGATCGGAAGGATCATGATCGCGAGCAGGACGCCGACGGTGAGCATCGCGCGGGGCGCGCCCTCGTCCCAGGAGAAGATCCCGGTCCAGCCGAAGTAGTCGTTGAGCCAGCCGTACAGGCCGTTCATGTGCGGCACGAGGATCAGGGCGCCCCACAGGCCGTACACGATGGACGGCACGGCGGCGAGCAGGTCGATCACGTACGCGATGGTGCCGCCGATCCTGCGCGGCGCGTAGTGCGTGATGAACAGCGCGATGGCGACGGCGATCGGGACCGCGATGGCCATGGCGATGACCGAGGAGACGACGGTGCCGAAGGCCAGCACCGCGACACCGAAGACCGGCGGCTGAAGGCCGGTGTTCCACTCGAAGGTGGTGAGGAAGTTGCCCTGGTCCTTGCTGATCGCGAGAGAGGCGCGGTAGGTGAGGAAGACCGCGATCGCGGCCATGATCACCAGCAGCAGGATGCCCGACCCGCGGGAAAGACCGAGGAAGACCTGGTCACCGCGGCGGGTGGCGCCGGCGCGCTTGCGAGTGCCCCCGGAGCGCTGAGGCGTCGGGGGTGGGACATGAGTGTTCTGTGTTGATATATCCATCTGGTTCTCCGGTCTGCGGAGCCGCTCGGATGGGAGCGGCTCGGCGGAGCCGACCTTGCGGTACGGCTCATGGCGGCGGTGCACCGGACGGTGTGGTCCGGTCCCGGATCGGTTACCGGGACCGGACCACACCTTGGGACTAGCTCAGGCTCGCGACGGTGGTGCGAACCTTGGCGATGATGTCGGCCGGGATGGGCGCGTAGTCGATGCCGGACAGGATGCCCTGGCCGTCTTCGCTGGAGATGTAGGTGAGGAACGCCTTCGTGGCGGCCAGCGTGTCGGCCTTGTTGCCCTTGTCGCAGGCGATCTCGTAGGTGACCAGGGTCAGCGGGTAGGCACCCTCGGCCTTGGTCAGGTAGTTCATCTTGAGCGCCAGGTCGCTGCCGGTGCCGACGACCTTCGCGTCGGCGATGGCCTTGGTGGCACCGTCGGAGGAGGCCTTGACCGGGGCGGAGGCACCCGTGTCGACGGCGACCGTGGACAGACCGTCCTTGGCGTACGACAGCTCCATGTAGCCGATGGCGCCGTTGGTCTGCTTGACGCCCGCGGCGACACCGGAGGAGCCGGACGCCGACTGGCCGCCCTTGGCCTGCCAGGCCTTACCGCCGGAGTACTTCCAGTTGTCCGGCGTGGTGGCGATCAGGTACTTGGTGAAGTTGTCCGTGGTGCCGGACTCGTCCGAGCGGTGGAACGCCTGGATCTTGAGGTCGGGCAGCTTCGCGGAGGGGTTCAGCTTCTTGATCGCGGCGTCGTTCCACTTGGCGATCTTGCCGTCGAAGATCTTCGCGATGGTCGGGGCGTCCAGGACCAGGTCGTCCACACCGTCGAGCTTGTACGCGATGGCGATCGGGCCGCCGACCATCGGGAGGTCGATGCCCTGGCCGCCGGTGCAGACCGACTTGGAGGCGGTGACCTCTTCGGGCTTCAGCGCGGAGTCGGAACCGGCGAAGGCGACCTGACCCTGGGTGAACGCGGTGACACCGGCGCCGGAGCCGGAGCCCTTGTAGTTGATCTGCACCGTCTTGCAGGCGGCGGTGAACTGCTTGACCCAGGCGTCGATCGCGTTCTTCTGCGCGGACGAGCCGTCCGCCAGCAGCTGCCCCTTGGCATCGTCACACTTGACGCTGCTGGTGTTCGCGCTGGCCGACGAGGTGTCGCTGGCGTTGGTGCCCGTGTCGTCGGAGCCGCACGCCGTGAGGGCCAGGGCGCCGGAGACGGCGAGAGCGCCGAGAGCGAGGACTCGCCGGTTCTTGCGCTGAAGCTTCACTGAGGAAATTCCTTCCAGGAGCCGCCGTCCTGTTCGGCGGCGTGCGGAGACTGACTCGAAACGGACGCATATTCGTGTGCGCTCCGCATCGGGTAAGCCCGAAATTAGGCAGAACAGGTGACGCGACCTGAGGTCCGAGGTGAACGGAAGGTGAACCCCTGAGGGCGGTGCGGTTAGGTCACGGAAGGCTCACGGGGAGGGCACGTGAAGGTCCCGACGCACTACCCACCCAGCAAACCACCTGGAGGCGCAGATCACCTTTCGGACACCCCCGTCGATCACCCCCGCCGACGTACTCTCGGCTGCCCCGGGAACCCTCCGGCCGCAAGGCTCGTCTGGTTCCAAAGGAACGGGCAGGAGGCCACATGGAACGGCGTGCGTTCATCGGAGGCGGCGCGGCCGCGATAGCGGCGGTCGCGACGGCCGGGTGCAGAAGCGGGGGAAGCGGGGCGGCGCGCAGTGCCGGCCCTTCGGCCACGACGGACACCTCCGTCGCCGCCACCCCCTCACTGATCACCGCAGCGGGCTCGGCCCCCGCGAACTGGACCGCGCTCGGCCGTGATCTGGACGGCCCCCTGGTCCGCCCGGGTGACGCCGGCTGGCAGACGGCCCACCAGCTCTACAACACCCGCTTCGACGGCCTGAAGCCCGCCGCGGTCGCCTATGTCGCGCACGCGGACGACATCCGTACGACCCTCGCGTACGCCCGCGCCCACCACATCCAGGTGTCGATCCGCAACGGCGGCCACTCCTACGCGGGCTGGTCCTCGGGCAACGCCCGTCTGATCCTCGACGTCTCCAAGCTGAACCGGGTCCGCAGCAGCGGCGACTCCGCGGTCGTCGGCGCCGGGGCCAAGCTGATCGACGTCTACCGCGGGCTGGCGGCGAAGGGCGTGACGATCCCCGCGGGCTCCTGCCCGACCGTGGGCGTCTCCGGTCTGGTGCTGGGCGGCGGCCACGGGGTGGCCTCCCGCGCGTACGGCCTGACCTGCGACAGCCTCACCCAGGCGACCCTGATCACGGCGGACGGCAAGGAGGTGACCGCCAACGCCACCGAGAACAAGGAGCTCTTCTGGGCCCTGCGCGGCGCGGGCAACGGCAACTTCGGTGTCGTCACCGAACTGCGCTTCCGCACCCATGCCGCCCCGCAGGCCGTCACCGCGTACCTGACCTGGCCGTGGACGAAGGCGGCCGCGGTGGTGAAGGCCTGGCAGGAGTGGGGTCCGTCCCAGCCGGACGAGATCTGGTCCTCGCTGCACCTGGAGAGCTCCGGCGGTACGCCCACGGTCTCCGTGGCGGCCTTCTCCGTCGGCACGTACGGCGAGCTCCAGAACGCCGTCGACCGCCTCGCCGACCGGGTCGGCGCCCCGGCCCGCAGCGTGACGCTGCGCCGCCGCGGTTACGAGGAGGCGATGGAGATCTACGCCGGCTGCTCCTCCTTCTCCACCGACGCCCAGTGCCATCTGCCGGGCTCGACCCCGGGACGCTCCGCGCAGGGCGCGCTGGGCCGGGAGACGTACGCGGCGCGCTCGGACTTCTTCGACCGCTCCCTGTCCTCGGCCGGCGTCCAGACCCTGCTCGACCGGATCGCCGCGACGCGCGGCGGCGCGGGCAGCATCGCCCTGACGGCCCTCGGCGGCGCGGTCAACCGGGTCTCCCCCACGGCGACGGCTTTCGTGCACCGCCGCTCCCGCATGCTGGCGCAGTACATAGCGTCCTGGCGGGCCGGCACGTCGGGCACCACGGCCCAGTCCTGGCTGACCCAGGCCCACGACGCGATGAAGCCGTACGCCTCGGGCGCCGCCTACCAGAACTACACGGACCCGACCCTGACGAACTGGCGGCAGGCGTACTACGGCGCCGCGGCGTCGCGGCTGGCCCAGGTGAAGAAGACCTACGACCCGAACCGCTTCTTCAGCTACCCGCAGGCCCTGTAGCCCTGTAACCGGTCCCGGGCGCTCGGGCGTCCGGGACCTCGAGCGCGCGCAGGCGCTCGGAGGCTCGGCTCAGGCACGCGGTTCAGGCCGCGAGGTCGCGCTCCGCGTCCGACGAGGACGCGCTGCGCGCCTCCGGGACCACCGCGTCCGGACCGTCCCCGGCCGGCCGGCGCCGGATCAGCCGTCCGGCCCTGGGCGACTGCTCCACGGCCTTCATCAGCGGTGTGAGCATCAGCATGGCCGGCGGCGACAGCAGCAGGGCCACGGCCGTGCCGAGCGCGAACCCGCCGACGACGTCGGTCGGGTAGTGCACGCCCATGTAGACGCGGCAGAAGCCTTCCAGCATCGCCAGCGCGATCCCCAGGAGACCGAACCTGCGGTTCGTGACGAACAGGCCGACGCCGATCGCCATGGTGATGGTGGCGTGGTCGCTCACGAACGAGTAGTCGTTCTTGCCGGAGACGAGGACGTCGAGTCCCTGGTGGTCGAGGAAGGGCCGGGGCCGCTGCACGAACCCGCGGATCGGCACGTTCACCAGGACCGCGATGCCGGCCGCCAGCGGCGCCCACACCAGTCCCGCGACGGAGGAGGCGGCTTCGTCCCCGCCGCGCCGCCGCACGCTGGACCAGCACCAGAGCACCACCAACACCATGGCGAGCAGCAGTCCGTACTCGCCGACGAACGCGACACCGCGGTCGAACCAGTGCGGCGTGCTCCCGGCCAGGCCGTTGATGTCGTAGAGCAGGTCGACGTCAGGGTTCGACCCGGATTCAGCGAGTCCAGCCATGGCGCTGCGGCCCCTTCGTCGTTGCCCCGGACGCACCGCTCGTGCGCCCGTTCCTGCCCACCCCCGTGGCCCGTAGATCCGCTTCCGATCGCCGTGCGCCCATCCGCGCATCCGGCCTGTGCCGTCCACCGCCCACCGGACTACGTCAACAGGAACGCACGGCCCTGGTGAATACGTTCCACACTCCACCGAATGATCACGCAGACGTTATCGAAGAGAGATACGTCATCGCAGCTCAGGGGGTGGGTTCACACTCGGTTCACACCCTGGTGGGCAACGCTTTCGCGCCATCTTCGGTGACCCGGGTGGCCCCGAAATACTCGGAGTTGTCGATCGGGTCGAACCGGATCACGGCGCCCGTCCGGGGCGCGTCGATCATGTACCCGCCGCCCACGTAGATGCCCACGTGATGGATGGCCCGCGAGTCGCCGAGGTCGTGGGAGAAGAACACCAGGTCCCCGGGCAGCAGTTCGGACCGCTTGGGGTGCGGCCCGGCGTTGTACTGGTCGTTGGCGACCCGCGGCAGCGTGATCCCGACACTGGCGTACGAAGCCTTCGTCAGCCCCGAGCAGTCGAAGCGGCCGCCCTGGTCGGCGGTGCCGTTGCCGCCCCACAGATAGGGCGTGCCGAGCTTCTTCTGCGCGTAGTAGATCGCCCCGGCGGCCTGCCTCGACGGATCGACCCGGGTGACGGGCGCGGCGAAGGACTCCTCCAGCGTCGTGATCGTCTTCACGTAGTTGCGGGTCTCCGCGTACGGCGGCACGCCCCGGTACCTGATGACCGCGTAGGCCCCCGCGTTGTAGGCGGCGAGCATGTTGTCCGTGACGTTGCCCGGCACGTTCTTCACATAGGCGGCGAGCTGGCAGTCGTACGAGGCGGCCGACGGGATCGCGTCGTTCGGGTCCCAGACGTCACGGTCCCCGTCCCCGTCCCCGTCGATGCCGTGCGTGGCCCAGGTCCCCGGGATGAACTGCGCTATCCCCTGCGCGGCCGCCTGGCTCCTGGCGTTCGGGTTGAACCCGCTCTCCTGGTACAACTGGGCGGCCAGCAGGGCCGGGTTGAGGGCGGGGCAGAGATTGCCCCATTTCTGAACCAGTGTCTGATACGCCACGGGTACGGCCCCCTTGGCCAGCGCCCGGGTCCCGCCGCCCACCTGGTTGGCGATGTTCCCGGCGACGACGTACACCCCGACAACGAGCAGCATCACGAAGGCGAGCCCGGCACCGGCGACAGCGGTCACCACGACCCACGTCCTACGCACCGTCAACCGCCCCTCGCCGACCGGGAGTCCGCCGCGGTCAGTCTAGGGGCGGCCCCCGCGGTGCGGGGTGATCATGAGGAAGGTCGACGCGTATGTGCGCGTCGATGGCCGTTTGCCACCGTCCGGACATCCGGGACGGGCCCTGCCGGGACGGGCCCTGCCGGAACGGGTAAGGCCGGAAATGGTGCCGGGACGGATGCCGGGGTCGATGCCGGGATGGATCAGGTCGGTGTCAGGAGGTGCCGGCCGCGTCCCGGTAGAGCTCCGCGGCCTTGTCGGCGAACACCACGCTGTAGGAGATGTCGTCGGTGTCCCCGCCCTGCTCGTGCCCGCCGAGCACACCGACGATCCGCCCGTCTCCGCTCACCCAGGGGCTGCCGCTGGTGCCGCCGCTGAAGGCGGGGCAGACGATGCGCTGCTGGGTGGGGCTGTGCGCGATGGGCCTGTTGGTGCAGCTGACCGGCACCTCTCGGGAGTCGGGATAGCCGGTGACGGTCACCGCGGTCGCCCCGGTCGCCAGGCCGGCGGCGAACCGGTTCGCGCCGACCACGTCCTCGACGGCCTTGCCGCCCTGCGGCTCGACGACGGCGAAGGCGAGGTCGCTGTCCTCGTCCTTGCCCGCGGCCCAGCCGTCGGGCAGGAAGCGCCGGCGGACCGTCCACACCCCGTACGCGGCCGTGCCGTCCCGGTACCCCGGTACGAAGAGGAACGTGTCGCCCCGGCCGTCGAGGCAGTGCGCCGCGGTGGCGATGAGGTCGTGGTGCGGGCTGTGCACGACGGAGGCGGTGCAGAAGTGGCTGCCTGCGAGACGGGAGCCGCGGTCGGCGGGGAACAGCGCACCCACCCGGTCGGCGGACGCCGTCTGCGTGGCCACGGCGGTCATCCCGAGCGGCCCGACGCCGTCGCCCGCGGTGGAGGCCGAGGCCGAGGCGGACGCGGCGGCCAGCAGCACCAGCGCCCCGAAAAGGGCGCGCTTGCGGGGGTGCGCCGCGCGCGGCGTGCGACGAGTGCGTGGCGTGCGCTTCATCGGGGCCCACCTTGTCCCATGCAGACGAGGGGAAACGTCTCCGTTCTTCCGGCTCCGGCTCGGCATCCCGTCCACCGTACTGGGTGCACTCCCGAACCGCCTCCGCTCCCGACACCACTCGGCCCCCAGCCGCCTCCGCCGCCCGCACCCCTCAGCCCCCAGCCACCCCCTCCCCGGGGCGCGGGCAGCTGCCCCAGGGCCCCTCGGAACCCGAGCCGGCCGGCTGCCCCAGACCGGTGACCGGTCGGCCCGCCCCACTCGGCACCGACCACCGGTACACGTACGAGAACGCGTACGACGCCCCGCGCGCCCGACCTCGCGCGTGCGGGCCCGCCCCCGCGCGAGCCCGCACGCGCGGGGTCGCGAGACACGCCAAGCCGAAGCACGCCGCGCCGAACACGCCACGCCGGACCGTCGCACCCTCACCGGCGAACATCCCAACTCCCCTCCCTACAGAGCCCGTTGTTCCAGCTCCGACCAGCCGCGGGACCGTGTGCACACCCTGTGCACAAGGTCAAGACCCAGCCATCGCCCGTCCATTCGCCCGCCATCGAGCGGTAAGCCCCACCCCTCGTTCGTAAGGCGGAAGTCAGGATTCCAAGAGCCGCCTTGTTGTCGCGTACTCAACAAGTCAGAGTCGTCGGCGGGCCGCCGCCCGCTGCCGGGGACCACGCACCGGTGGCATCACGACCACCCGCACCGCCCCTGTCAACCACTCTCAGGAGGCAGTCCGTTGCGTACGTCACTCCCCAGCACGCCGGCCCCGCGCGGCAGATGGCGCCGCATCGGCTCCGCAGCCCTCGGCACCGCGGCGCTCGTGCTCGCCGGACTCGGCACCGCGGCCCACGCCGGCGCCACCCCCATGGCCACCGCGAAAGTCACCTCGTCCCAGGCGACTTGGACCGCGACCCCCTGCGCCACGCCCCGCAAGACGGGCGAACTGGCCTGCGACTCCTTCCGTGTCACCGGCGGCCTCACCGCCTTCCAGAAGCACCAGGCCCAGATCACCGGCGTCACCCCGAAGTCCGCGGACGCCTCCACCCCCTCCGGCTACGGCCCGAGCAACCTCCAGTCCGCCTACGGACTGACCTCCGCCGCCGGCTCGAACGGCTCCGGCGAGACCATCGCGATCGTCGACGCCTACGACGACCCGAACGCCGCGGCCGACCTCGCGACCTACCGCTCGTACTACGGCCTGTCCGCCTGCACGGTCGCCAACGGCTGCTTCAAGAAGGTGAGCCAGACCGGCTCCACGACCTCGCTGCCCTCCGCCGACAGCGGCTGGGCCGAGGAGATCTCCCTGGACCTCGACATGACCAGCGCGATCTGCCCGAAGTGCAACATCCTGCTGGTCGAGGCCAAGTCCGCCACCATGGCCAACCTCGGCACCGCGGTGAACGAGGCGGTCGCCCTGGGCGCGAAGTACGTCTCCAACAGCTACGGCGGCTCGGAGTCCTCCTCCGACACCACCTACGACTCCTCGTACTTCAACCACACCGGCGTCGCCATCACCGTCTCCGCGGGCGACTCCGGCTACGGCGCCGAGTACCCGGCGGCCTCCAAGTACGTCACCGCGGTCGGCGGCACCGCCCTGTCCACCTCCTCCACCACTCGCGGCTGGACCGAGACGGTCTGGAAGACCAGCAGCACCGAAGGCACCGGCTCCGGCTGCTCCGCCTACGACGCCAAGCCGACCTGGCAGACCGACACCGGCTGCACCAAGCGCACCATCGCCGACGTCTCCGCCGTGGCCGACCCGGCGACCGGCGTCTCCGTCTACGACTCCTACGGCATCACCGCCGGCTGGTACACCTTCGGCGGGACCAGCGCATCGGCCCCGATCATCGCGGGCGTCTACGCCCTCGGCGGCACCCCGTCCAGCGGCTCGTACCCGGCGAAGTTCCCGTACAACGCGGCCGGTACCTCCGCCCTGAACGACGTCACCAGCGGCAGCAACGGCAGCTGCTCCTCCAGCTACCTGTGCACCGCCAAGTCCGGCTACGACGGCCCCACCGGCTGGGGCACTCCGGAAGGCGTGGCGGCCTTCACCGGCTGACCAACGGTCGGCACAGCGTGCCGCCTTGGGCCGTGGGGGCCGGGCGGCAAGGGGCGAACGGGCCGTGGCACCCAGCCACGGCCCGTTCGCCGTTGCCGATAACCTTCACCCCGGGAACATCGACGCGAAAAAGGGTCAACGACGGAACCACACCACAGGTTCCGGTCTGACTTCATTGCCCGGCGTGACCTGCCGTGATACACAGAGTCACCAGACGACCCCAAGCCAGGCGTTCGTAAGAAACCCGCCAAGCAATGACGCCAAGTCGACATACGACGGCGCCGTTGTCAGCGACAATGAGGGCTGACCTCTGCACACCGCAGAGGCTGCGGAACTACCCACCAGGGGCGGTGACTTACATGCTCTTTGCGGCCGACAAGGGAGACATCAACACCATCATCGGCGGGATCGCTCCGGACTGGGGCCCCTTCGGCAGCCTGGGCAACGAGGCCAAGGTGATGATCGAGGTGGTGATGGCGGTCGCCATCCTGCTCTGCCTCGGCATCGCGGTCTGGGGTGCCGCCAAGCAGCGTATCGGCGCGACCGCGCTGCGTGACACGTTCAGCGCGGAACAGGGCAAGGGCCTCATCATCGCGGGCCTCACCGGCGTCTTCATCATCGGCTCGCTCGGCACCCTGTTCACCATCGTGTACGGCATGGCCGTCTAGCCCCGGCCCGCCCGGGCGCGCCCGGCTCCACCCCTCTCCCCACCCGCCCGTCGTGCCCACCGGCTGAGGTTGCGTTTCCCTGATGTCGAGTCACCACACCGCGCCCGCGCGGGAACCAGCACGGCTACCGTCGTACTTCTACGCTTTTCGGTACGAGGTCGAGGGGGCGTACGCGGCATGAGCCTCGGGGACGATCAGAGCTACGGCGACACCGCACGCGGCGGTACCGACGACGGCTACGGCGGGACCGGCCAGACCCGCACCCGCCTGCCCGACGGCGACCCCTACGGGGGCGCCCGACGCGGCGGCCGCTCGTCCACGCGGAGCCTGGTCACGGTGGTCGGCGTGGTCGTCCTGCTCATCGCGGCGATCGCCTTCGCCAACCGCGGGGGAGACGATTCCGCATCCGCCGACGGCACCGGCTCCCCGGGCGCGGGCGGCAACAAGCCGAAGACTTCGACCACCGCGGCCAGCGGGACGAAGCCGGTCGAGACGAAGGCGAACGGGATCCCGAGCGGATTCAAGCACGATGCGCAGGGAGCACAGAGCGCTGCGGCGAACTACTCGGTCGCCCTCGGCTCGACCGACATGTTCGTCACGGCCAGACGGCACGACATCGTCAACACCGTCTACGCCCCCGCCGTCGCCGCCGCACGTCAGACGGACCTGGATAACGCGTACTCGAGCGAGAGCTTCCTGACGAACATCGGGCTCGGCAAGGACGGCACCGCGCCGAGCGGTCAGACCTTCGTCTCCCGGATCATCCCGGTGGGCACCAAAGTAACGGCGTCCGCCCCGGACAGCGCCACCGTCGAGGTCTGGTACACGTCCCTGTTCGGACTCTCCGGCGACGGCTCGACCAACCCTGTATCCGAGAGCTGGTACACCACCACGTACGAACTGAAGTGGGTCGACGCAGACTGGAAGATCACGGACTTTCAGCAGAAGGACGGGCCCGTCCCGGTCGGACGCGACCAGAAGGCCTCCACCGCTGACGACATGACGAAGGCCGTCGAGGAGTACGGAGGGTTCACCTATGCGCGCTAACCACCGCTTCCTCAAGGTCACCACAGCTGTCGCCGCCGTGCAGGCGACCGCAGTGCTGCTGGCCACCCGCGCCTTCGCCGCGCCGTCACCCAGCGCCTCGCCCAGTCCGTCGTCGTCACCGTCGACCAGCAGCCAGTGCGACCTCATCCGAGGCCCCGCGAAGGAATACTGCGAACGCGGCAACGCCCCCTCCGGCACCACCACCCCCAGCACCACCGACACCCTCGACCCCCTCTCCTCCCTCGCCAAGGGCTGCGCCGACGCCGCTTCCTGGACCATCGACAAGCTCAGCGAGGCCGTGCAGGACACCGCGAACGTCGACTTCACCAACGCCAAGTTCCTCCAGCAGTACGCGGTCGTCTTCGCCGCCTCGACCGTGCTGACGCTGCTGCTGTGGCTGCTGGCCGTCGCCAAGCGGGCGGTGCGCGGGGTCCCGCTGACCACCGCCATCGGAGAGGCCGTCGGCTTCCTCTGGCTCACCGTGCTGGCCTCCGCCTTCACCCCGCTGATCCTCTACACGGTCGTCTCCGCGACCGACGGCATCACCGAGGTCCTGGCGAAGACCACCGGGAACCAGACCGACACGTTCTTCGGCAACTTCTCCGGCGCCCTCGCCAAGGGCGACAACATCGGCGGCGGCCCGATCATGCTGATCGTGGTGTCGCTGGTCTCCATCCTCGCCGCCGGCGTCCTGTGGCTGGAGCTGGTGATCCGGGCCGCGCTCCTCTACGTCGGCGCCCTGCTCGGCACCGTCGTCTACGCCGGCATGGTCGACAAGAACCTGTGGGGCCATGTGCGCCGCTGGGCCGGAATCATGATCGCCGTGATCCTGGTCAAACCGGTCATCGTCATCGTGCTCGGTCTGGCCGGAGCCCTGTCCACCGAGGACGGCCCGGGCGCGTTCTCCGCCGTGGTCTCCGGACTCGCGATCATCCTGCTCGCCATCTTCGCCAGCGCGATGATCTACCGCTTCGTCCCCGGCTTCGGCGACGAGATCGCCAACTCCCGCAACAACCGGATCATGCAGGGCGCCGAGGGCAAGGCCGCCGCGGTCATCAGCTCCCCGGCGACCCTGGTCGCCCAGGGCATCAAGACGCACAGCACCCGCGCCGACAACAACGGCGGCGGCCAGTCCGGTTCCACCGGCGCCCGCCCGGCCAACCCCGCCTCGGGCGGAGTGGCAGCGCACGGCTCCCGCACCCCGAGCGCAGGCGGCGGATCCGCCACCGCACCCGCGCCCCGCGCACCCAGCGCGGTCAACACCCCGCACGCCGGCAACGCACGCAACAACCGCACGGGAGGTGAAGGGCGTTGACGACCGAGACCCACCTGTCCCATCCGGTCACGCCCCGCCGTTCATATCTGATCGGCCGCGCCCGGCCGAACGCGATCGTCGGCCGCAACCGCGAGTCCGGCGAGATCGCGCTCATCGTCGTCGGCGCGTTCCTCGGCATGATGTGCGGGCTCCTCGTCCCCCTGCTGGCCCTGCGCATCGTGCTGCTGTCCGGCTTCCCCGTGCTCGCGCTGGCCGCGGTCTACGTGCCGTACAAGCAGCGCACGTTCTACAAGTGGTTCGAGGTGAACCGCAGTTACAAGCGGACCCTGCGCCGGGGCACCGCCTACCGCTCCGCCGTCATGGAGGCGGGCACCCGGGCCGACGGCCGGGAGATCGAGGTCGGCCCGCCGCCCGGCATCGGCCGCATCAGCTGGCTGGCCGCCCCCTTCGGCCCCGACGAGATCGCCGTACTGCTGCACGCCGACCGCCGTACGGTCACCGCGGCGATCGAGATCGAGGGCCCCGGCGTCGGCCTGCGCGACAGCGAGGACCAGGAGGCCCTCGTCGACCGCTTCGGCACCCTCCTGAAGCACGTGGCCAACGGCGACGGCTTCGTCACCCGCCTCCAGATGCTCGCCCGCACCCTCCCCGCCGACCCCGACGCCCACGCCAAGGACGTGTCCGTACGCGGCGACGAGAAGGCACCGGGATGGCTGGCCCAGTCGTACGACCAGCTCCAGTCGATGGTCTCCACCAGCAGCGAGCAGCACCGCGCCTACCTCGTCGCCTGCATGCACTACAACCGTGAACTGGCCGCCGAGGCACAGGCCATGGCGCGCGCCGCCCGCCCCACGGCCGGCCGCAAGCTGGACCGCGACGCCGGACTCGCCGTCGTCATGGCCCGCGAGCTCACCGACATCTGCTCCCGCCTCCAGGAAGCGGACATCCGGGTCCGCCAGCCGCTGGGCCAGGGCCGCCTCGCGTCCCTGATCCACTCCATGTACGACCCGGACCACCCGATCGACCACATCCAGGCGATGACCAAGCGCAACGCCTGGCCGGCCGAACTGGACGCCATGGAGCCCCAGTACCTCCAGGCGAAGACCCGCGAGTCCTCCACCCGCGCCCCCTGGTGCCACGCCACCGCCTGGGTCAAGGAGTGGCCGATGACCCCGGTCGGCGTGAACTTCCTGGCCCCGCTCCTGGTCCACACCCCGGACGTCATCCGCACGGTCGCCGTCACCATGGACCTCGAACCCACCGAGGTCGCCATCGAGCGCATGCTGACGGAGAAGACGAACGACGAGGCGGAGGCCTCCCGCGCCGCGAAGATGAACCGCACCGTCGACCCGCGTGACGTGGCCGCCCACGGCCGCCTCGACCAGCGCGGAGAGGACCTCGCCAGCGGCGCGGCCGGCGTCAACCTGGTCGGCTACATCACCGTCTCCTCCCGCAATCCCGAAGCGCTGGCCCGCGACAAGCGGACCATAAGGGCCTCGGCCGGAAAGTCGTATCTGAAACTGGAGTGGTGCGACCGCGAGCACCACCGCGCCTTCGTGAACACACTTCCCTTCGCCACCGGCATTCGGAGGTAGGACCTGATGCGGGATCCGCTGTCCGTCCTCACCGACGCCTTCACCTCCTTCCTCTTCGGGAAGGTGGAGACGACCCGGCTCCCGGTGCGCACCTCGACGGGCCAGGCCCAGGCGGTCTACCTGCCCACCGCCGCCCCCGGCCTCGGTGACTCCGGCGTCATCATCGGCCGCGAGGTCTACTCCGGGAAGGGCTACATCTACGACCCCTTCCAGCTCTACGGCCAGCAGCTGCCGGCCCCGCACTGGCTCGTCCTCGGCGAGTCCGGCAACGGCAAGTCGGCCCTGGAGAAGACGTACGTCCTACGGCAACTGCGCTTCCGCGACCGGCAGGTCGTCGTCCTGGACGCCCAGGGCGAGGACGGCGTCGGCGAATGGAACCTCATCGCCCAGCAGCTGGGAATAACCCCCATCCGCCTGGACCCGATGGCCGCCCTGGACCACGGCATCCGCCTCAACCCGCTCGACCCCTCGATCACCACCACGGGCCAGCTGGCACTGCTGCGCACCATCATCGAGGTCGCCATGGGCCACGGCCTGGACGAACGCTCCGGCTTCGCCCTCAAGGTCGCCCACGCCTACGTCAACGAGACGATCCTCGACCGCCAGCCGGTCCTGACCGACATCGTGGAACAACTGCGCCACCCCGAACCGGAGTCGGCCGAGGCGATGAACGTCGCCACGGACGACGTACGGGCCTGGGGCCTGGACGTCGCCCTGGTCCTGGACCGCCTGGTCGACGGTGACCTGCGCGGCATGTTCGACGGCCCGACCACCGTGGGCATCGACCTGGACGCCCCACTGATCGTCTTCGACCTCTCCCACATCGACCGCAACTCCATCGCGATGCCGATCCTGATGGCCATCGTCGGCGTCTGGCTGGAACACACCTGGATCCGCCCCGACCGCAAGAAGCGCATCTTCCTGGTCGAGGAAGCCTGGCACATCATCAACAGCCCCTTCGTGGCCCAGCTGTTCCAGCGGCTGCTGAAGTTCGGGCGCCGGCTCGGCCTGTCCTTCGTCGCGGTCGTCCACCATCTCTCCGACGTGGTGGACGGAGCGGCCGCCAAGGAAGCGGCGGCCATCCTCAAGATGGCCTCGACCAGGACGATCTACGCACAGAAGGCCGACGAGGCACGGGCCACCGGCCGGGTTCTCGGCCTGCCGCGCTGGGCCGTCGAGATCATCCCCACCCTCACCCCCGGCATCGCCGTCTGGGACGTCAACGGCAATGTCCAGGTGGTCAAACACCTGGTCACCGAGACGGAACGCCCGCTGGTCTTCACCGACCGCGCGATGACCGAGTCGTCCAGCGACCTGGCCCCGGACGACGAGGTACTGCGCGCCGCCGAACTGGAGGCGGAGGAAAGGGCGGCGGCCTTCATGGAACAGCATCTGAGCGATCTGGACGGCTCGTCCGAGTCGACGGTGGCATAGAAGGGGTGTCCCTGGCATGAGACCGGACGAACGCCGGCCCGGCGCGGGCGGCATCCCCGACGGCCTGCTGGTAGGCATACTCGCTTTCCTGCTCGGCATGACCCTGCTGGTGTGGACGGCCACAGGTCTCGCCGGACTGTTCGCACACGGCTCCTGGCCGTCCGGCGTCACCTTCACCCGCACCCCCCTGGCCATGCGCAGGCTGATCGCCCAGCCGCACGACATGCCCGGCGCATGGCCGGACGCCGTACCGGACGAGCTCTCCGGCTACGGCCTGTTCTGGGGCCTGTTCATCGGCCAGCTGATGGTCCTGTTCGTCCTGACCGTGTTCGTGATGGGCACCCTGGCCCGCTGGAGAGCGGGCCGGGCCAGAAGACGCGCGGCGGCCGCGGACACCCCGGACCACCACGAGGTGCCGGTACCGAGAAGCCCGTCACCGACACCCGCGCGTACGAGTGAGCCGGTAGCCGCACCGGCGGGCGAACCCGCACCGGCGAACGGCCCATGGCAGACCGCGCCCACACCCTCGCCCACGCTGTCGGCCGGGCCCTCGTCGCCCGCACCGTCCGCAGGGCCCGTGCCCACACCGTCGGCAGGGCCCGCGCCCGAACCCGCCGCGCAGCACCAGGAGCCGGCCACCGCGCTCTTCCCCGTGGAACGCACCACCGGGTGGGAACCGTCCCGCCCGGAGGGCATGGTCGTCTACGCCGCTCCCGAAGCCCGTCTGGTCACCGCGGCCCAGGCCGTGCGCGACGCGGAGGGCGCGGCCCTCGTCGTCACCTCGGATCCCGCCCTCTGGCACGACACCAAGGACGCCCGCGCCAAACTGGGCCCCGTCCACCTCTACGACCCCACGCATCTGTGCGACACCCCGGCGCGCCTGCACTGGTCGCCGACCACCGGCTGCGAGGACAAACAGACCGCGGTGCACAGAGCCGCGGCCCTGCTCGCCCCCGTCCGCCCCAGCGCCAAGATCGACCAGGCCGTCGGCGACACCGCTGAAACGCTCCTGCGCAGCTATCTGCACGCCGCCGCCATCGACGGCCGCACCGTCCGCCATGTCCACCGCTGGTCCCAGGGCACCCAGGTCCAGGACGCCGTACGCATCCTGCGCACGAACCCCAAGGCCGCCCCCGGTGCCGCCGGCGAGCTGGAGGGCGCCCTCACCTCGCATCCCGAACGCCGTGACATCGCACAGGAACTGACGAGCCGTGCGCTCTCCGCGCTGTCCACGGTCAACATCCGTGAGGCCTGCGCCCCGAACCGAAGCGATGCGCTCGCCCTGGATTCCTTCGTCGACGAAGGGGGCACGCTTTATGTGGTCGGTGAATCCATCGAGGACCCCAGGACGCATCCCGGTGCGATGCCCCTCCTGACGGCCCTCGTCTCCAGCGTGGTCGAGCGTGGCCGGCGCATGGCCGAACGGTCATCCTCCGGTCGCCTCGACCCACCACTGACGCTCGTCCTGGACGACGTCGCCGCCGTGGCTCCGCTTCCCCAGCTGCCGGAGCTGCTGGCCACCGGAGCGGACCGGGGCCTGCCCGCCCTGGCCCTGCTCCGGTCCCGGGAGCAGGCCCGCGCCCGCTGGCCGCACCAGGAACTCCCGGCGTAGACCTCAGTCGCGTTCGAGGACGAACTCAAGCTCGGAATTCTCGAACTCCTCGGACGCCGGCTCCAACGGCACGACGATCCCGCTCGGCACGAACCCGATCTTTCGGTAGAACCGCTGCGCCCGCTCGTTGTCCGGGTGCACGAGCAGCCGTATCCGCTCGACCCCGGTGCCCCACGCCCACTCCAGTCCGGCATCGAAGAGCACCTCGGTGAGCCCGATCCCACGGAAGTCGTCCCGTACGAACACGGCGACCAGGTGCGCCTGCTTCCGCTCCACCGGAAAGCCCGCCCAGTCCTTCGAGCCCGCCTCCTCGATCAGCACGGTCAGGGTGCCGACCCACTCGCCGTCCGGCCCTTCGGCGATGATCTGCTGAGCTTGGCTCGCGCCCTCCGCAGCTCCCTCGGTCCGCTGCTGCCAGAAGGAATCCGGCTCCTGGACGGCATCCTCGTAGGTCTGGAGGAAGGCGAGGTGCGCGATCGGGTCCTGGAGCGCGAGCAGTCGCAACGCCTTGGCGGCCGGCCATTCATCGGCGCGTATGGATCGGATGACGTAGTTCATACGCCACACCGTATCCGGAACGCAGAAAAGGCCCCCACCGATTTAACGGTGGAGGCCTTCTCCAAAATTTGTTCGGCGGCGTCCTACTCTCCCACAGGGTCCCCCCTGCAGTACCATCGGCGCTGTGAGGCTTAGCTTCCGGGTTCGGAATGTAACCGGGCGT